>NZ_RZRX01000299.1:0-6649 GCF_003997405.1 Mesorhizobium sp. M2A.F.Ca.ET.042.01.1.1 | reverse complement strand
GCCCAGTCGCTGCAAAGCGCGCAGCCGCGCCCTGCCGCCCAGGCATCGCAGCGCCTGTCGTCCTCAGAGGTCGAGGATGCTTACCGCGCCGTGATGGAGCCCGATGCCGTCACCGACGCCTCGCCGGCGACGCCCGCGACGGGCAGGGCGGCGACGGATGCCGATCAGGCTCCGCGCGGCTTCGCCTCACCGCAGGCAGCGGTTGCAGACAATGTGTCCAGGCCCGCGGTTGCGCCGGCATTGTCCACATTTTCGCCGGCCGTCGCTTCCGCCGCGGTGCTGGTAGCAGCCAACGCCAACGCGCCGCAGCCTCGCGGCGCTGCGATCCGCCCGGCTGGTCACGCGCCGCGATCGGAATCCGCGCCGATATCCCTTTGGACGATCTCGGTCGTCACGGCCATCGTCTCGGCGGTGACGGCAACGATCATGGTCCTCCTGCTTCGCTAGGCATCGTCCTGAAGGAAAGCTTCGACCTTCTCCGGCGCAAGCCCTGCCTGCTCGGCAATGCGCCTAGCCAGATCTGCGGCGGCCGCGCGCGGCCGGCCGATGGGGCGGTCCATCCAATAGGACACCGGATTGAGCGCAACGCGCTCGTCGACGGCAACGATACGGCCGGACCGGAGCTGGTCCGCGGTCAGCGGCGGCCGCGCCAGCGCGATGCCCAGCCCATGTGCCGCCGCGTCCAGAACCAGATTGTAATCCTCGAAACGCCGGTCCTGCGGACGGGGACGGTAATCGATGTCTTGCGCGGCGAGCCATGCGCGCCATCCGGACGCATCGGAATCGTTGATCAGCGGGTACTTCAGCAGCCGCGCAGGGTCGCCCAGCCCGATCTCCTTTGCGAGCTCCGGCGAGGCGATGGGGAAAATCTGCTCCTCGAAAAGCTGCACCGAGACGCGGCCCGGGATGCGGCCGCGCCCGCAGCGCACCGAAAGGTCGATGCCTTCGTCGGCAAGGTCGGCCTGGCGGTTGTCGACATCGAGCACGATGCGCAGCTTGGTCGGGTTGTTCTCAAGCACGGCCATGCGCGGCATCAGCCACAGCCCGCTCACCGAGGGGATCGAGGCCAGCCGCACCACGGCCGTGCCGCGAGGCTCGACCCAGCGGTCGGAATTGACCGAAATCAGCGCAAAGGCCTCTGTGGTGCGAAGATGCAGGCGATTGCCCTCGATGGTCAGTGTCACGCCGCGCGCATTGCGCTCGAAGACTTTCAAGCCCAGCCAGTCCTCGAGCTTGGCGATCTGGCGACTTACCGCGCCATGGGTGAGGTTGAGTTTTTCGGCCGCCGCGGAAAAACTCCCCGTGCGCGCCGCGGCATCGAAGGCGCGCAAGGTTTCCAACGGCAGTATCTGATCAGAGCTGTGAGCCATGCTCACAGCTGACCCTCGATTTGCTCGTTTGTCAATTGGCCGGCAATGGCGTTTTCTGCATCCATGGCACAGAAAGACGAGGTTACGGCAATGAGCGCTTACACCGGCACGTTGAATGAGACACAGCGCATGGACGGCACCGCGGCCGTCGCGGTGGGTCTTACGGTGCTTGGCTGGGCTTCGGCGTTCCCGGCGATCCGGGCCGGCCTCGCCGCCTTCCAGCCGCTGGAGCTCGGCGCGCTGCGCTTTGCCATCGCGGCGGTCCCGGCCGCCATATTTCTCGCGGTCAAGCGCCCGGCGCTGCCCAGGATCGACGAGCTGTGGCGCTTCGCCTTTGGCGGCGCCATCTTCGTCGCGCTCTACACCGCCATGCTCAATTTCGGCGAGCTGACCGTCTCGGCGGGTGCGGCCGGCTTCATCATCAATGTCAGCCCGATCTTCACCGCAATCATGGCCATGGCCCTGCTCGGCGAGCGGTTCTCAGGCATCGCCTGGCTGGGCACGGTCATTTCCTTCGCCGGCATCGGCATCATCGCGGTGGCCGACGGACATGGCCTGCATTTCAATACCGGCGCGCTGCTGGTGCTGGGCTCCGCGCTCTGCTCCGCTGTCAACACCATCGTCCAGAAGCCGCTCTTCGCCCGCCATCATCCGCTGACGATATCCGCCTCCAACATGGTGCTCGGCGCGCTCTGCCTGTCGCCATTCCTGCCGGAAGCGTTTTCGCAGGCGGCGGTCGCCGACACTGCCGGTCTCGGCGCGGTCATCTATCTCGGCATCGTGCCCTCGTTGATCGCCTATGCGGCCTGGGCGACCGCGCTGTCGCGCCTGCCTGCCGCCCGCGCCTCGAACTTCCTCTATCTGGTCTCGCCGACCTCCGCTTTGATCGGCTTCTTCTGGCTGGGCGAAGTGCCGTCGCTGCTCGGCATCCTCGGCGGCGCGCTGGCGCTGGGCGGCGTGATCGTGGTGAATTTGAAGCGGTAGACCAAAGGGTTGAGGCCGTTTCCTGACTCAAGAAAAGAGCCGCTTCGAGCGGCTCTTTTCTTGCCCCCTCATCCGGCCGCTTCGCGGCCACCTTCTCCCCATGGGGAGAAGAGGTTGGTGCCGGCGCCGACAATCTCCTCTCCCCACCGGGGGTCCGAAGGACGGGCGAGACCCGTGGCTCGCCCCGGAATGGTCAGCCGAGCGCAGCGGAGGCTGGGTGAGGGGCCGTGGCGCACTCACCGCCTTCCAAACAGCCTTTCGATATCGGCGAGCTTGAGCTCGATATAGGTCGGGCGGCCGTGGTTGCAGGTGCCGGATCCGGGCGTCGCCTCCATCTGGCGCAGCAGTGCGTTCATCTCCTCGGCCTTGAGCAGCCGGCCCGAGCGGACGGAACCATGGCAGGCCATGGTCGCGGCGATCTTGTCCAACCGTTCCTTGAGCGTCTCGACGGTGTCGTTGTCGGCGATCTCGTCGGCAAGGTCGCGCACCAGCTGCTGCACATTGGTTTCGCCGAGCATCGACGGCGTCTCGCGCACCGCCACCGCGCCGGGGCCGAAGCGCTCCAGGCCGAGGCCGAATTTGGCCAGCGTCTCGGAGTGCATCGCCAGCCGCTCGGCGTCTTCCTCCGGCAGATCGACAATCTCGGGCAAAAGCAGCATCTGCGACGGCACCGCGCGCGAATGCAGCGCGTTCTTCAGCGCCTCGTAGACCAGACGCTCATGCGCGGCATGCTGGTCGACGATGACGAGCGAATCCCTGGTCTGCGCGACGATATAATTCTCATGCACCTGCGCGCGCGCCGCGCCCAGGACCATGCCGAGCAGCGCCTCGGCCGGCTCGGCCATGCCGGCGCGGGCGTCGGCGCTGGCGAGCGGGCCGGTGTCGAAGGCCGCCTGGTCGTTCTCGGCAAAACCGTTGCGTTGGTGCCTCGCCCCGCCATAGCCCATCTCGCCATTGCCCATGTCGAGCGGTCGCTGCGCCGAGCGCAGCGGGTCGAAGCTGCCGGAACCGGAGGCGTGATAGGCGGCCTCGTAGCTGCGATGGCCGCCGGCCGGGCCGGGATGCGAATAAGGCGCCACGCCAGGCCTGAAGGCCGCCATCATGCCGGCGGCGCCTGTCGTCGCCGCGCGGATGCCGGCGCCGGCCAGCGCCTCGCGGATGGCGCCGACGATCAGCCCGCGCACCAGTCCCGGATCGCGGAAGCGCACATCGGCCTTGGCCGGATGGACGTTGACGTCGACCGTCGAGGGATCGAGCGACAGGAAGAGCACCGTCACCGCGTGCCGGTCGCGCGGCAGCACATCGGCGAAGGCGCCGCGGATCGCGCCGGCGATCAGCTTGTCGCGCACCGGCCGCCCGTTGACATAGGCATATTGCTGCAGCGCATTCGCCCGTGTGTAGGACGGGATCGAGACGTGGCCGGCCAGATGCACGCCGTCGCGCATGGCATCGATGGCGATGGCATTGTCCGGGAAATCCTTGCCCATCACCTGCGCGACACGCGCCAGCCGGCCTTCCGGCGTGTCGTCCGTCGCCGGCAGCTCCAAGGTGGTGCGGTCCGAGCCGGCCAGCGTGAAGCGGACGGCCGGGAAGGCGATGGCGATGCGCTTCACCACGTCGCTGGTGGCCGAGCTTTCGGCGCGCTCCCCCTTCATGAATTTGAGCCTGGCCGGCGTGGCGAAGAAGAGGTCGCGCACCTCGACCGTGGTGCCGCGATTGGCCGCCGCCGGCTTCACCGGTAAGACGCGCCCGCCGTCGATCCCGATCTCGGCCGCGCTATCGCCTGACGCCGTGCGCGAGCGGATCGACAGTCGCGCCACCGAACCGATCGAAGGCAGCGCCTCGCCCCGGAAGCCGAGCGAGCGAATGTCGTGGATGTCATTGGAGAGCTTCGAGGTGCAGTGGCGGGCAATGGCCAGCGCGAGTTCCTGTTCGGGGATACCCGAGCCGTCATCGGTGACACGGATGAGGTTCAGCCCGCCGCCGGCGGTGACGATCTCCACGCGCGACGCGCCGGCGTCGAGCGCGTTCTCGACCAGCTCCTTCACCACGCTCGCCGGACGCTCGATGACCTCGCCGGCGGCGATCTGGTTGATCATCGTTTCGGAAAGCTGTCGAATGGGCATGCGGCGATTATAGGCGGATTCGAACGGCGTGGGGGAGGGGAGAATGGCGCCAAATCTCCCCCCCTCGAGGGGGAGATTTCGCCGAAGGCGACAGAGGGGGTCGTCTCGCGTCGAGCGCCGACGCCGCCTCTCGACGCGGAAGACCTCGGCGATCTACGCGAGACGACCCCTTCTGGCCTGCCGGCCATCTCCCCCTCGAGGGGGGAGATCACGCTCTCGGCCGCCTTCGCCAATCTCCAACGGGTCCGCCAACGCTGTTAGGGGAGGCGCCTCGCGCTCCCAGATTCACGCCTGCGCCACCAGCCAATCCCTGACCTTGCGCGCATTGTCGCTTAGATCGCGGTTCTTCGGCCAGATGACATGGAAGCCGATGCCGGTCCTCATCACATGATCGGTCACCGGTACCAGCAGCCCTGAGGCAACCAGCCGCTCGACGAGATGGCGCCAGCCGAGCGAGATGCCTTGCCCTTCCATCACCGCCTGGATCACCAGCGCATAGTCGTTGATGCGCAGGCCTCGTTCGGCATTGCGCAGGCTGGTTCCGGCGGACGCGAACCATTCGTCCCAGGTCGGCGCCTCGCGATAGGGTTCTTCCAGATGGATCAGCCGGTGCGTTGCCAGTTCCTCGACCGTCTTCGGCTTGCCGAATCTGGCGAGATAGCTGGGGCCGGCGACCGGGAAGATTTCTTCGTCGGACAGCGACAGCGAATGATAGTCCGGCCAGTCGCGCGGAACGCCACCGCGCACGCCGAGCGGAATGCCTTCGGCGATGATGTCGAGGTCGCGGTCGGCGGTCTGGATGCGCAGGTCGACGCCCGGCAATTCGTCGCGGAACTGCTGCAGGCGCGGCATCATCCAGAAGGAGCCGAAGGCGGTCGAGGCGGCCAAGGTCACATGACCGCCGGTCGCCTGCAGGCGAAGGTCCTCCGCGGACTTGCGGATATGCGAGAGGCCCAGCGAAACATCGGCATGGAAACGTTCGCCGGCTTCCGTCAGAAGCACCTGCCGGTGGCGCCGCTGGAAGAGCTTGGCGCCGAGCTGCTCCTCCAGCCCGCGCACCGCGTAGGAGACGGCCGCCTGCGTCATGCCGAGCTCGCGCCCGGCGGCGGTGAAGCTGGACAGCCGGCCCGCGGCCTCGAAGACGATCAGGCTGCCGGCGGAGGGCAGAAGCTGGCGTAGGTTTCGCATAAGCGCAGCTTATACAAGAGATCAGGATTTTCCAGCATCACATCCATATTTCCTCTCGCTAACTTGGTCGGGCGGGAAGAAGGAGCCTCCATGAACGCACCGGCCGTTGAACTGACCGAACAGACCCACCGCCGCGGCGGCGGCCGGCTCGGCCGCAAGGCGCTGAGAAGCGCGCCGATCGCGTCCTTCCCCACCCTTGTGCGCAAAATCCCCGCCTATGAGATCGTGCCCGACGAGGCGGTGGAGCTGATCCATGAGGAATCGCTGAAGATCCTCGAGGAGGTGGGCTGCGAATTCCGCGACGACGGCGCGATCGAGCTCTGGAAGGCGGCCGGCGCCGATGTCAGGCAAACGCGTGTCCGCATCGACCGCGCTCTGTTGATGGAGCTGGTCTCGAAGGTTCCGCCGGAGTTCACACTGCACGCGCGCAACCCGGAGCGTTCGGTGCGCGTCGGCGGCAAGAACTCGATCTTCGTGCCGATGTATGGCGCGCCCTATGTCCGCGACCTCGACAACAAGCGCCGCTACGGCACGCTGGCCGACCTCAACAATTTCCACAGGATGGCCTACATGGCGCCGGCGCTGCATTCCTCGAGCTCGGTCATCTGCGAGCCGATGGAGATCGCGGTGCCGAAGCGGCACCTTCACATCATTCATTCGGCGCTGAAACATTCCGACAAACCGTTCATGGGCATCGTCACGTCGAAGGAGCGCGCCGAGGACACGATGGCGATGGCTGGCATCGTCTTCGGCGAGGAGTTCGTGCGCGACAACCCGGTGCTGGTTTCGATCACCAACTGCAATTCGCCGCTGGTGTGGGATGCCACCATGATCGACGCCATGCGGGTCTATGCGAGCCACAACCAGCCGCTGATCCTGGCGCCCTTCGCGCTGTGCGGCGCCTCGACCTCGGCCTCAGCCGTCGGCGCGGTGGCGCAGGTCAACGCCGAGGCGCTTGCCGGCGTGGCTTTGACACAGCTC
>NZ_RZRX01000298.1:0-6676 GCF_003997405.1 Mesorhizobium sp. M2A.F.Ca.ET.042.01.1.1 | reverse complement strand
GGCGCGGAGGGCGGGGACGAGGGGTTCACTCACGGAATTCGCGCAAAAAGTCTACAGGTCATCGATGTCCACTTCGTATTCAGAAGGAGCAATATCATCGCTCTTGCGCAAGCCAAACTTCGACAAAAACTCGGCCTCCTGAGCCACCAGAACGGCTTCACGAGCTGAGACAAACGCCAACAGGTCACCGAGCGCCAAAGCTGCGCGTGCCTTTCCGTCGATTCCGTGACTAGCAAGACCTCCAGTTTCGTCGGTGTGAGCCTCGAGTGCAGCACGGACTACCCCGCCGTGGGACCTTGGTAGTAATATCCTGTTCGCAGGACTTCTTGCTGCTTTCGTTCCATCCGGGGCGAACACGTAAGGAATATCCCGAGTGTCCGGATCGGCCACAAGTGCCGAACCATCGAGTTCCTCTCCGGTGATTGGATCAATCAGTGGCCCACGCGCAATCTGAACAAGCATCAAAGATCGAATTCTCGCTGACCGGCGATCGAAAGTTTTGAGAAATGGCCGCAACGGTCGGTCAATGAACCTGGCTTCGAACTGCTTGATGTCTTGTTCATCCAAGTTGCTGAGAGCGAACTGTTCCATCGAATTTGCCGCCTGTTCCACCTCAGACGAATTTGCGGACGCGAACCATCCCTCGAAGGAGGTAGCCCAAAACCAGCGGGCCAGAACATGTTCAATCTGTCTATTCGGCGGACTATTTTCTGAGGTCCGAGAGAGAAAAAATACCGACAGCATAAAAAGTTGAAGCGCGTAGGGCATAAGACGCGCGGTATGGAAACCGATGACTCGGTTGAGGAAAGAAGCAGCTTCACAAAGGGACTGTTTGACTGGGTCTGTTGCATGTTGCAACGCCTGCTGCGTTTCCGATTTGCGTAGATCATCGAAATTTGGTTTTGTGAAGTTTCGGCCAGCTCCCCGCAAGAGACTTTGCAGGACCACATTTCGGCTAACGTCGCCAAAACCATATTCGCTCAACGCGCCGAGGATACTGTCTAGCGTATCTTCGAGGTTGAAGCCGTGATGGTATGTCAGAGCGACGGCCATTTGGTCGGAGCTCATCCTCCGCCCACTTCTATTAACCCGAGCAAAGATCGCGACAGCGTCATCGACTGTTCCATCGCGCATGCTGGTCAGCGCTACGCGATAATCGCGAATTGCTCGCTGTACACGGTCAGCTCGATCGAGCAAAATGACCTTATCTTGGGTGGAGTATCTGGACGTCGCATCAATGGAACGTGCAAATTTGACAAAATCTGCTGTTCTGAGCACTGTTCTGAACGGCAACAATGCCGGGTTTTGGAAGTCTTCGGGCTTCCGGAATTGCCTGCATTGTTCGGCTTCTAAGTCATAGCCCAACCACCAAGCGCTATCACTCGCGCTTGCCGTATCACCGCGAGGATGATTCTCAGGTAGGCGAAGAATTCCGAAAAGAGTTGCAAGGCGTTGATGGCCGTCGAGAACCAACGAAATCTGGGAGCTGAGATCGGCTGTTGGAATTGCGATCGGACCCACCATGTCCATGGTCTCAACAACAAGGTCACGAGGCGCCCAGAACAACAGCGACCCAATGGGATATCCGCTAAGTACGCTTTCGAATAGCTCTCGCATCATTTGCGGGGTCCAGACGTAAGGCCGTTGAAAGCGAGGGACCCGAACGCGGCCTTCCTCTACGTCGTTGAGGAGAACGTCTAGCGAAATGATATCTGGGCGGGCGCTTGCAGCTGGAGCGTGATTTTGCATGTTTCCACCTAAAGGTGCTTGGAAATCTGATCGAGGAGGCCATCTAGCTCTGCAAGATCCTGGGCATCAAATAGATTGCGAGAGCGCGGCTCGCACCTGTATGCCGGATCTATAAAGACTTGGCTGAGGCCATCTCCAAGACCTTCCCTCAGAATTGACCAATCGCCAAGCGGAACAGACCCAAACAACGTACGTTCGGGAGCAGGGCGATTTAAGTCGTTTGCGAATTCCTGCAGAGTTTGAGGAGCAGGAGGTGTTGATTTGTCGCGGAAGCCAGATTTCATTGGAAAGTGTCGCCGCTGATCGATAGTGAGCCTCGATAAAGCCTGGATCGCCGGCTCTTTTCCGGAGCCAAGTCTGGCGCGCAAGAACCGTTCGGGTATGTAGTTCTCTATAGTTCTTTTTGCCAAGCAGTGCGTCCACGGCGCGTGATTTAAGACTTCATCAGCAATCGATTTATTCTTTTGTTCGTTTGGAAATCGGTCATCACTGTCTAGCAACGCGCCGACGCGCAGTTTCATTGATCTGATCGGCGCGTTGGCTCTCGGCCACACCCCAAAGGAAAGCGCCTGAGCCGATTTCGCAAACTGACCTTTACCTCCAGCGTGCCGAAACGCAAGCGCCCCGGCTCGATATGCCTGAATTATCCTTTCTCGGCCCAGAGCTCTGGCGACCCAGAGCAGGAAGCCACCGTCTGACGTTTCGTCCTCAACGATCAAATGAAAAGGTTGAGTGAGTAGAAACAATGCGCCGAAGGGATGCACTTTCAGTGTCGTGCCGTTGACGATTTCACCGACGGTCGTGGCCCAAGAGTCGATTTCGAGACTGATAGCGGAGGTGGGTTGGGTGCCGGCGACCTTTATGCTCTGTCTGATCAGCTCTGGAAGTGTTGCACGCTTCCCTGTTGCTTCCATTAGCCAAGGGCTGCGGATTAGATCCAGGATCTGGAGAGAGTCGAACGAATGGGGTGATCCCTTCACAAACAGAATCTCAGCGACTGTGTCGAGAAGGGCGTGCCACTGCGGGTCGTTCAAGACGCGCTGAGCGACAGTCAATATCATAGTAATATTACTTGTGGCTCTTGGATAGCGTTTGCCGAATTTGCAGTAAGTCTTCGAAAGCTTCCTCAAAAACGCCGAGCGGCCATGAGGATGGGGTGCCTGAAGAATCAAGCGTTATAGTTCTAAGAGGCTCTATCGCCTCAGATTCAGGGCTTTTGTGTCCCACCGAAATTATCTGAACCTGTTTGGAATCGATTTTTCCTTCAGCGATGCGGCGTCGGACACGGGTGATGAATTGCTCCGAGTGAGTTTCGACCAAATAGCAAAGTGATTCCACGCCTAGGATTGTATCGATTAGCAAATCGGCGACGTCACCATGAGCTACGGGATGAAGATGGAGTTCTGGCTGTTCGATAATTGCTATTCGCGAAGATAGCGTTCTCGAGCGTAGAGCCATAGCCTGTACTACAATTGGAAAAAGTTGTCCGAATCCCGCTCCGGTTTCACTCAAATCGACGTCAAGATCTCTGGCCGGATCTTCGACGAAGACGCGTGAAAAATCCCCTTCTCTTCTTACTATAACTGCGTTGCCAGACATCCGGTCCCTAAACCACTGCTCTACTGAACGCGCCAGATGTCCGCCGCCCCTGAGTAGATCATTGGTCATGAAGTCGAGCGTCCACTCACCTCGCGGTCCAAGTGAAGCGATGTCTTGGCGAGGCATGCGCGAAATAGCACTGGCTTCTCGCCGAAATGGACCAAGATAGGCTGGAGATTCAAACGTATCTCTAAATAACATTCTAACCTTATCAAGGTTAGATTTATCAACTTTTTTGTTGTCAAATAAAAACGGAAAAATTCCTGCGAAAGATATCGTAGTGGTGAGCGATTCGCCGGAATCCCCTTGTGATACATTGTATCTAGGAGACAGCGCCAGTAGCTGGTCGGGCTCATCAATGGTCGCTTTTAAAATAAGGTTATCACCAGACGTCGCGGAGAACTCCTCAACGACAAGTGTATAGTTTTCAACTATGTGCCGCAGCTTTACACGGACAGTGTATTCGACGTCATCGTGGCTAACTGTCGCTCCTAGAGCGAAAGGCTGAGCAGAGCGCTGATAGATTAGATCCTCGAAACGGTTCGCATGAACGAGACCATCTGTCTCTAATGCCAGCGGCGCATCTCGGTAACTGTCCACACCGCCCGAAATAAGCATTGGGAGGCGTGTGATGACGCTTTTCCCTCCTCCGTTTCTCCCGATGACGATATTAAGAGGTGCCAAGCGGACCTCTTGAGGGCCATCGAACGCCCGGTAACGTTCCATGGCCAAGGATACAAGCTGCATGTTGGAGCCTCTGTTGGTGGCAGCAGTCTATCTAGCTCCGACTCGGCTGCAAAGTAAGGTCGCGGACCTTGATGCTCTTGTGATGGCGATTAAGCAGTTGCTGACGCCTCAGACGCTGATCGACGATGGGTTAACGTTTCGATCGCTCGACCGCTTGTGGCGTGTCAACCGTCGCATTGGTCATCTATTCGCCCACAACGCCTATCCCACCCACACCGAACACCCAACCTTCTGCCCTGTAGCGCTGTCCCGCACCACTTTCGCATCCACCCGCCGCAACCCAACCCGGTTGGCCCGCACTTCCTTGCTCGCGAGATAGGCCGGGTCGCCAACTTCCCAGTGGTAGCGCGTGTTGGCGGGCGCCCGCGTCCAGGTGAATTTCGACAGGTAGGCCACCTGTCCAGGCGTGGTGTCGGCGAAGCGGCAGTCGATGGTGGCGGGCATCAGGCCCTTGGCGCTCATCGCGTTAACGACCTTGTCGGCATCGGCCGTCGCCAGCCATTGGTCGATGCCGCTCGTCTGGTATGCGTCAATGCCCGTCGGCCGGTGCGTCATGCATCCTCCGAGCAGCATCAGCGCTGCCAGTGCCGTGCCTGCCTTGCCTGCTCGCCTGCAGTCTTCCCGATAAATGCCCATTGCCCGTCTCCTTGTCCCTGAAGAGTGGAAAGTCCCGGGCGGGATGGTGCTCGGCTGGACATCGCCTGTATATTAGCCGCTTCACATGCGCGACTCGAGCGGGCTTGGCCGCTCTATCGGCTTGCGGGGGCAGGGGGAGCGATCGCGCCTGGGACGATGTCGGTGTTCTGGGCCACCTTGATCCGCCATCCAAGCTGTTCTTTCTTCACCACCAGAAGCAGGATGCCTTCCCGCGTTCCGGCGGGCGAGCCGTCCGGGGCGGATGCGCCGGTCAGGGTCCACCTGTAGTGCACCGATGCGAGGCTGGGAGACAGCTCGACGACCGATGCGGCGACACCCTCCAGCCGGCTGTCGCGAAACATGGTCTTGTGCGTCGCGCGGTGCGCCGCTTCGATCTCGGCCCGGTCTTTCCACCACATGCCCACGACGTTGACGAAATTGGCGTCCTCGCTAAACAGCGCCGCGAAGTCGTCCATGTCATGCCTGTTCCAGGCATCGGCGAACGCGGCCGCGGCATCCTCGGGCTTGCTGATCTCCATGACATGATCTCCCTTGCTTTCCGCCAGGCTGGGGTGTGACGATAGCGGCATCGGCAGGCCCTGTCACCGTGCTGCCACAGAACCTGGCCGCGCCACCTCCTTAACGGCCCCGATCCCCAAAATTAACCTTTTGTTAACCATTCGCCCGGCACCCTTTAACCATTGAGTAAGGATTCGCCTGGACGTGACCTTCGCCGCCCCCCTGCACAACAAATCGATCCGCTTCCGCGCCCGTTCCTTCGTCGCTTTCACGCTGACGCCGGAGGCGCCGATCGCCGACTGGCTGGAGGGGCTGGATCGCTGGATCGCCAACTCGCCGGGCTATTTCAACGGTCGCCCGGTGGTGCTGGACCTCAACCTGCTGCAGCCGGGGCCGGAGGAGATCGGCGCGCTGGTCGGCGTGCTCGGCTCGCGCGGCATCCGTGTCTATGCCATCGAACTGGAAGGCGCCGAGCTCGGGCCCGAGCTGCCGCCGCTGCTGGCCGGCGCCAAGGAGGCGACCGCCGAGGGGCTGCTGGGCCGGGCCGCGCGCAAGGCGCGGGCCGAGGAGCTGGAAGTCGCCGCCGGGGAGCAGGTCCAGGCCGCTCAGCAGACCCAGCCTGTCGCGGAGGCGGCTCCGGCCGAGGCTCCGCAGATCGCGATGTCCGCCGACGAGCCGGTCGACCCCGATCTGGCGAGGCTCGAAGCCGTCAGGATCGAACCGGCACAAGCCGCAAGCGCGGGCGCCGAGCCGGCGCGGCATTCCGCTGGGACACTGATGATCAAGGCGCCGATTCGCTCGGGACAGTCGGTGTTCCATCCGCATGGCGACGTCATCGTGCTCGGCTCGGTCGCGTCCGGCTCGGAGATCGTTGCCGGCGGCTCGATCCATGTTTACGGCACGCTGCGCGGCCGCGCGATCGCCGGCTCGGAAGGCAATGTCTCGGCGCGCATCTTCTGCCGCAAGAACGAGGCCGAGCTGCTTGCCGTCGACGGCTGGTACACGACCGCCGAGGAGATGGAAGGGGTGTCGCGTGGCAAGGCCGTGCAGGCCTTTCTCGACAATGATGCGCTCTGCGTGGTGCCGCTCGGCTGAGGCCGCAAGCTTCAGACCGGTTTCGCGTGCCAGAGTTTCGAAAGAGTCGGCCAAGCGGCTGGACCCAACATAAGAATCGCCAACGGAGGCTGTATAAATGGGCAAGGTAGTCGTGGTCACATCGGGCAAGGGGGGCGTCGGCAAGACGACCTCGACGGCCGCGCTCGGCGCCGCCGTGGCCAAGACCGGCAAGAAGGTGGCGCTGGTCGATTTCGACGTCGGCCTGCGCAACCTCGACCTTATCATGGGCGCCGAGCGCCGCGTGGTGTTCGACCTCGTCAATGTCATCCAGGGCACCGCGAAGCTGTCGCAGGCGCTGATCCGCGACAAG
>NZ_RZRX01000297.1:0-6740 GCF_003997405.1 Mesorhizobium sp. M2A.F.Ca.ET.042.01.1.1 | reverse complement strand
TTTGCTCGGCCATACCAAGATCGAGAATACGGTCCGCTATCTGGGTGTCGATGTCGAGGATGCTCTCGAACTTTCCGAGGCAACTGAGGTTTGATCAGGCACGGCTCCACTTCAGGAGTGGAGCCGTAATCAACTTGCGCCCAATGTCGGGCGTTCAGCATCCCGTTGCGTCTGCCTGAAAGCGGACTGTCAGCAACAGCAAAGTTCGGTTCGAGGTTGCGCAAGGAGCGGGCACTCGGTTCTCATCGGACGACTGCTGCCTGACGGTCGATCTCTGGGTCGAGGCTCGGCGATAGAGATGCGCTATATTTTGGATATCGCCGCAATCAGGCGGACCTTTGCTCGCTGTTCCTGAAGAGGTTCATTTTTGCTATGTGCACAATGGCCGTTCTCTTTGTTTAATCGCGACGACAGACCAAACCCCTCTGCTACGGTCTCACGGGTGGAGATATCCACGAAGGAGAGGCGCTTGCAGATCGATCCGAACATGTCCATGGACGACGTGATGAGAAAATGGCCTGCAAGCATTGCCGTGCTGATCCGGCACAGGATGCACTGCGTGGGCTGTCACATCGCACCCTTCCGTTCAATTGCCGAGGCCTGCCGGGACCATCGAATTGACGAAGGCAACTTCCTAAAAGGTCTTGAACGCGCCATCGCCGGCGGACCGGTCAGTCGCGTGGACGCTCGGCCAGCATCACCAGACGATGAGCGTCCGTGATTGTGACACGCTGGCGGCCGCCGACGACAATGCCACATCCCTCCCAGGCGCGCTCAGCAGCCGGCTCACCGTATGCAAAGTCGTCCCGGTCATCTCGGCAATGTCTTGGCGAGAGATCGGAAATCAATCTCGATGCCCGCATCTGTCTTGCGCCCTGCTCGACCTGCTCGGTGGCCAATTCCATGACTCGCGCCTGCGTGTCCTGAAGCCTTGTGCCGACCGTCTTGAACGTTCCCGCCGCAAGAACGGGAAAACGGGACGACAGACCCGGCCAAACCGCGCTGACTCTCGACCTACGAGCATGGCCGTCAGACGTTAAGGCATGAGGCTGGCAAAGCGGCGCTGATCTCTAAGCAACCAATGAAGCAGGCCTTGCCGATCCGTCACGGCATCGCCTGCTCATTCCGGTCAATCAGGGCGCCACCACCAAACGCCCCTTCATGTTGGGGTGGAAGCGGCAGAAGTAGTAGATCGGTCCTGCGACCTTCAATGTCAGGCTCGCCGACTCCTTCGGCGGGATCATCACCTCCCAGCCGCCCTTCACCGTTGCCGTGTGAGCGAACACGTCCTTGTTCACCCACTCGATCGTGTCGCCGATTTTGGCCTCGACAGTCGCCGGCGAAAAGACGAGCTTGTCGATCGTCACCTGGATGATTTCGGCCCCTGCCGGCGTTGCCGCGCTGGCTAGCGCCAGCGCGGCAAGCCACAATCGCCGTTTCAACGCGCCCGGCCTCATTTGAGCATGCTCGCGACATGCTCGGCATGCTGCTCATGGCCCTGAAATATCTTCAGGCCGGTCTCCAGCAGGCTCTTCAGTTCGGCATTGCTCGCTGACGGGATGAGCAGCGTTTCGAGAGCGCCGTCGACCTGCTTGTGATAGGCCACCTCGTTATCGACATAAGCCTTGTCGAAGGCCGCGCCCTTGAGTTTGGCGAGTTTGGCCCGCTCCTCCGTCGCGGCTTTGGTCAGCGCCTTGCTGGTGGCATTGTCTTCCGGCGTCACCTTAAGTTTCTTGACCAGGTCAAGCGCCTGCACATTCACCGCCTCATGGTCGCGCACCATGTCCTTAGCAAAAGCGAGCACCTCTTTGTTCTTCGACTTCTTGAGCGCTTGCTTGGCCGCCTCGACATCGATCACGCCGGCTGTGTAGGCAATGTGAGCGATCTGCGGGTCGGTTGGTTTGTCGGCGGCATGCGCGAGCGGGGCAGTGCCAAGCAGCAGCAAGGCGGACAGGGCAGCGGTGTGACCAATATGCATGACATCTCCTTCGCCCGCATGCGCAAATCGCATCGGGCATCGTTCTTAGTTGACGGCCATTAGATGCTGAGTAGTGGCAAACGTTCCCGCCAAAATTAGCCGAGTCTAACGAGGGTCAGCCTTTTAGGCCGAGCCGCTGCATTACGGTGTTGGTCAGCCTTTCACAGCGCCGGCCGGCGAAGGGGAATGCATCGAGCAGCACTGGCCCGATCTGGTCATCCAGCGCCTTGCGCACCAATGCGCGGGCGCGGTGCAGTCTTGTCTTGACGGTTTCTGGACGCACTCTGAGAAGATCGGCGGTTTCCTCAATACTCAGCCCCTCGATCACGCGCGCCACGAACACCGTCCGGTAGACATCAGGAAGGCTGTCGGTTGCCCGTTCCACCAGTTGCAGGATCTGCCGTTGCGCCATCGTCCGCTCCGGATCGTCGCTCGGGTTGAGAGGGAACCGGATGATCTCGGCTTGCGTATTTTTCGGCATTGCCACCGTTCGCCGCCGTTTGCGCAAGCGGCCGAGCGCCTCGTTGATGACGATACGCGACAACCAGGTGGCCAGCGAAGAGTCGCCGCGAAAGGTTTCGAGGCTAGTGAAGGCCCTGACGTAGGCCTCTTGGACGATGTCCTCCGCCTCACCGTCATTGCGCACCACGCCACGCGCGATCCGGTAGAGCCTCTGGTTGTGTGTCTTGATGATGGCGCGGAAGGCATCGCCGTCGCGCGCCAGCGCCCGGTGCACAAGCTGCATATCGCCGGAAGCAACGGAAGGCGCGGCCGTCAACACAGCAAGCATAGCCAGTTTCCTCAACTCAATCTCCTCGCCGGGACCTTGCGTGAGACATTGGACGATATTGCCGGCAAAAGGTTCCCGACCATTTTTCGCCGGGCCCGGCGACGGCTATCATACCGCTTGCGCTGAAGACCTGTCAGCAGCCTCCAGACAACCGATTTCGCCAGTAGATCGGTCTGGATAATCAGCTCGAGAATTCCCTGTCGTCGTCGACAACGGCGTGACTGTGGCCATCCGTCAGTAGGGGCAGCGGCCTATGGCCGCGGAACCCGCCGAGGCCGTTGCGGCGGGCGAAAGCACCGAACCAACCGCACCCCCAGTCGGCGGAAATATTACGCCCCTTCTCTCGCGACCGGAGTTTTTCGGAACGGCGCTAGGAGATCGGCCGCGAGCGGTGCTAACCGCAGGGTGGACGCCGCTGCACTCCGTGGGATGATCGTCACCTAAAAACCCGAGCGTGCTTTCGACTGCACAATCGGGTTGTGGAGCCGATTTAGTCGCCATCGCGGACCAGCAGACGCCTCAGCATCGGTTCTATCCGTGACAGCTCGTCGAGATGCGCCGCCGACAGTTCAGCCAGACAATCTTCAGCGCGCTCGGTCAGCCGCAGCAACACGCGGCGATGGTCGTCCTTGTCCTGATCCCGCACGACCAGTCCCGCCTCGCCGAGCCGGTTGACCAGTTCGACGGCGCTGTGGTGGCGGATGCGCAGGCGCTCGGCCAGGTCGCCGATCGTCACCGGTCCGCCGCTTGGGAAACCCTTGATCGCCAGCAGCGCCTGGTGCTGGCGCGTTGTCAGCCCGGCGTCTTCCGCCTGGATCTGGCTGAATTCGAGGAAGCGGCGGATCAGATAGCGGAACTCGGACAGCCGCTGGTAGTCGGCCTGTTTGATGGCGAGGCGGGATTTTTTGGGCTGCGTCATTCCAGACATTTGTTCCATTCCGGCAAAAGGCTCAAACGGTTTTGAGCAAAACCAGCTTGAACTTATATCGTGTTACGATACATAGACGAGCCGTCAAAGCAGACGGCGTCTTCGCCGTGCCGCAAATCCGAGATCCGGCCGCCGCCAGAAAGCCAGCCATGAAGCCCCATCATTCCGAAAATGGCCATCTCAGGGATTTCACCACGGACGCGCGTGTGCTGACCATTGCCACCATAGCCGTGGTGGTCGCCACGGCGGCCCTGCTCGCCGGCATTGTGCTGTTGAAGCTGATCCGGCTTGCCACCAACATCGCCTATTTCGGCCAGTTTTCGCTTGCCGATCTGAAATTGCAGGACACGCCGCTTGGTTATGCCGCAGTGGTGGTGCCGGTGATCGGTGCGCTGATCATCGGCCTGATGGCTCGATACGGCAGCGAGAAGATCCGTGGCCACGGCATTCCCGAAGCGATCGAGGCGATCCTGCTCGGACGCTCCCGGCTCGGTGCCAAGGTCGCGATCCTGAAGCCGCTGTCGTCGGCGATCTCGATCGGCTCCGGCGGTCCCTTTGGCGCCGAGGGGCCGATCATCATGACCGGTGGCGCCATCGGTTCCTTGATCGCGCAGATGCTGCCGGTCAGCGACAACGAACGCAAGACGCTGCTGGTGGCGGGTGCCGCGGCCGGCATGACCACTGTGTTCGGCACACCGATTGCGGCCATCATGCTTGCGGTGGAACTGCTGCTGTTCGAATGGACGCCGCGATCCTTCATTCCGGTGGCGGTTGCCGCGATCATTGCCGAGGTCGAGCGCACCGGGCTGCATTTGCCCGGGCCGATCTTCCCGTTTCAGGGCGGCATGGCAGTCTCGTTCGTCGGGCTTGGCGGCTGGGCTCTGGTCGGTATCTGCGCCGGCCTGCTGTCAGGGCTTTTGACGCAGATGGTCTATGCCTGCGAGGACGCCTTCCAGAGACTGCCCATCCACTGGATGTGGTGGCCGATGATCGGCGGCCTGGTGGTCGGCATCGGTGGCTTGATCGAGCCGCGGGCGCTCGGCGTCGGCTATGACAACATCGCCGACATGCTGGATGGCCGCACGCTTGCCACTTCGGCGCTGATGCTGCTGGTGGTCAAGGCTATCATCTGGTCGGTGGCGCTCGGTTCAGGGACTTCCGGCGGCGTGTTGGCACCGCTGCTGATCATGGGTGGCGCGATGGGCGCCGTGCTCGGCGGATTCCTGCCGACGGCGGATCCAGGTTTCTGGGCGCTGCTGGCCATGTCGGCGACCATGGGCGGCACGATGCGGGCGCCGCTGACGGCGACGTTCTTCGCCGTGGAACTGACCGGCAACACGCATGTCCTTGTTCCCTTGATAGCAGCTTGCGCCACAGCGCATGCCGTGACCGTGCTGTTGATGAAGCGCTCGATCCTGACCGAAAAGGTCGCCAGGCGAGGGCATCATCTGGTGCGCGAATATCGCGTCGATCCCTTCGCGCTGACCAGGGTGCGCGAGGTGATGACGTCGCAGGTCGAGAGCGTGCCGGCGACGATGACGCTGCATGGCGCGGCGGCTTTCCTGACCGCACCGGAAACCCGGCACCCGAGCTTTCCAGTGGTCGACGAGAACAGGCAGGTGCTTGGCCTCATCGATCCGCCGGCGATCCTGCGCTGGCGGCGTGCCGGCAAGCACAGGACGACGACGCTCGGCGAACTGCTTGCTGGAAGCAAAGTGACGCTGGCCTTTCCCGACGAATATCTCGAAAGCCTGTCTGACAAATTGCTGATGGCCAATGTCTCGCATCTGCCGGTCGTCACCCGAGAAGGTCTGCAACTGGTTGGCTATGTCGGCTGGAAGGATCTGATGCGCGTGCGGTCCAAGAAACAGGCCGAGGAACGCGACCGCTCGACTTTGCTTGGCTTCGGTGCCAGACGCAAAATTCAGAGTCTTACCAAATAGAATGAGCCTACGATGCAGACCCGTGGGTCGAAAGAATGGCAGCTATCTGCGGAGCTCGCGCCGATAGGGACGGACTGGTTACGGCCCCATATCTGCGGTCAGCAAAGCGCCGCATGTCGTTCGCCCAACGCTTCGTATTCCACCAATCCGACACTGCCAATGGTGAAAGTAAGAATGCTAAGCTCTCAAGGTGCCCGGCAGCGCCCCCATAGGGGCGGCCCTGCATCGGCAGGCACAGCCGATTCGCGGCCATCGGCCTACCACCGGACGATACGATTGCTGCCGACCATTCTAAGACCGCCTGCGGATCGACGCCTGGTGGACCAGCGACGACCAGCTGTTAGACGAGGCGAGGTGGCAATAGATCAGCGCCAGCGCGCCCGATTTCCTCAGGTCGAGGAAGGCTTCATCGCCAAGCTTATTCAGCGCCTGCTCGTCGATGACCTGGAAATCGGTGAGGTTGAGCACCTCGCCGCCTTCCAGCGTCACCTTGCTCTGGCGCGGCGCGAACAGGCCGTGCGCGCCGATCTTCTCGACCATCGCGCGGGTGGCGTTGAAGTCATTCTGGAACTGGCTGCAGAAGGCGAGCGCCTGCTTCGTCGCTTCGGTTGGCTCGGTGCCGTTGAAGAACGGCGCGAGCTTGCCGCCATCGTCGCGGAAAGGGGCGGCGAGCTCATCGACGACGCGGTCGCTGGCGCGGTCGACGCAAAGCGTCAGCCGGCCAGAGGTGGCTGACTCGTCCGCCAGGATGAAGGGGTAGCGCCGCACATAGGCCGGAATGTAATGCGGCTCCGTCCAGCGGCCGTCGGCATCCACGAACAGGTTCTCGTTCTGGCGCAGGCCGGTGATGATGACCGGCGCCTTGGCCGGGCCGATGAAGACGATCGGATAGGAGCGCATGGCGCCGGGCATTTCCGTCGCCACCACGGGAATTGAATGCGCCGCGCGGGCAAAGCCGAAATCGGCTCGCGCGGTCAGCCCGAGCGAGCCGTGGCGGATCGGGTTGAGCGCCTCGGGTTTCATGTAGAACAGCGGCAGCGCATTGCCGGGGCCGGTAGGCGCCGGCGCAATTTCGGTCTTCGCTTCAGCCATGTTCTGTTA
>NZ_RZRX01000296.1:0-6833 GCF_003997405.1 Mesorhizobium sp. M2A.F.Ca.ET.042.01.1.1 | reverse complement strand
CCTTCGACCTCCCAGAGGAAGTGCTTCGGCTTGAGCTTTGCCATGGCGCTCATTCGCGTCCCTCCCAATTGCTGCGGAACGATTTCAGCATGCCGGTGAGCCGCTTCGCTTCCTCCTCGCTGACACCGCCGAGCAGCTCGCCGACCCAGCCCTCATGCACGGCCGCGATCCTCGCGAAAGCTTTGCTGCCTTCCTCGGTCAGCCGCACCATCGAGGTGCGGCGGTCGCCGTTGCGGCGCGCGCGCGTCACCAGCCCTTCCGAAACCAGGCGGTCGACGATGCCGGTGACATTGCCGTTCGACACCAGAAGGAAGCGCGACAGGTCGCTCATCAGCATCCCTTCCGGCACGCGATAGAGCGCCGCCATCACGTCGAAGCGCGGCAGCGTGGTGTCGAATTCCTTCTTCAGCCGCTCGCGCAGCTCCGCCTCGATGGTGCGCGAGGCGCGCAGCAGGCGGATCCACAACCGCAGCCTCTCCTTGCCCGGCCCGGCGGAGGTCGGTCCCGCTACCATGTCTCGCCTCCGGAAATGGAGATTGCCTGTCCGGTGATCGATCGCGCCGCATCGCTGCACAGCCACAACACCGCGTCTGCGACCTCGTCCGGCTGGATGAAGCGTCCCTGCGGGTTCGTCGCCGACAGGCTCTGCCGTGCTTGCTCTGCCGACCGCCCGGTCTTGTCGACGATGCGTTGGACGGATTCTTCCAGCATGTCGGTTTCGACAAAACCGGGACAGACGGCGTTGACCGTCACGCCCGACTTGGCGGTCTCGGCGGCCAAGGCGCGCATCAGCCCGACGACGCCATGCTTGGCGGCCACATAGGGCGCGACATAGGCATAGCCCTTCAGCCCGGCGGTCGAGGCGACGAAGACGATACGGCCTGCCTTTCGCGCGAGCATGCCGGCGAGCGCCGGCTTCACCGTCAAAAACGCGCCGGTGAGGTTGACGTCGAGCGTGCGTTGCCAGTCGGCCAGCGCGGTCCTATGCGCCGATGCGCTGCCGGCCATGCCGGCATTGGCGACGACGATGTCGAACGGTCCGCGCGCCGCCTCGGCTTGTTGATAAAGGGCGGCCATCGACGCCTCATCGGTGACGTCGGCGGCAATGCCGAAGATGCGGTCGCTTGCGCGGGCCACCTCGGCAAGCTCCACCTTGCGCCGCCCGCAGATGGTTACGTTCACCCCAGCTTCCGCCAACGCCAGCGCAATGGCCTTGCCGACGCCGGAGCTGCCGCCGGTGACCAGCGCATGCTTGCCCTCGATTGCCCGCGCGGCGCTCATACTTTCAGCCCCGCTGCCGCTTCGCGCTCCGCCAGCCGGTAGATCTGGTCGCGTCCAGGCAGATAGGGATCCGGCCATTTGACGCCGCGATCGCCGAGCGTCACCGCCGCATGCAGCGTCCAGTAGGGATCGGCAAGATGCGGCCTGGCCAGCGCCACAAGATCGGCGCGGCCGGCCATGAGGATCGAGTTGGCATGGTCCGGCTCATAGATATTGCCGACCGCCATCGTCGCCATGCCGACCTCATTGCGGATGCGGTCGGAGAACGGCGTCTGGAACATGCGGCCATAGACCGGCTTGGCGGCGATCGATGTCTGTCCGGCCGAGACGTCGCAGAGATCGACGCCCGCTTCACGCAGCAGCTTTGCGATCTCGACGGCGTCCGCCGGCGTCACGCCTTCGATGCCGACCCAGTCATTGGCCGAGATGCGCATCGAGATCGGCTTTTCCGCCGGCCACACCGCGCGCACCGCATGGAAGATTTCCAGCGGATAGCGCATGCGGTTTTCCAGCGAGCCGCCATACTCGTCGGTGCGGCGGTTGGTCAGCGGCGTGATGAAGGCCGACAGCAGATAGCCATGCGCGGCATGGATCTCCAGCATGTCGAAGCCGCAACGCCCGGCCATCTGAGCCGAAGCGACGAATTGGTCGCGAACCATGTCCATATCGGCGCGGTCCATCGCCTTCGGCACCTGGTTCTGCGGCGACCATGCCACGGCCGACGGCGCCATAACCGGCCAGTTGCCGGAAGGCAACGGCACGTCGGTTCCTTCCCAGCCGACGCGGGTCGAGCCCTTGGCACCGGAGTGGCCGATCTGGGCGCAGATCTTGGCCTCCGTTTCGGCATGGACGAAATCGACCAGCCGTTTCCAGGCGACCTCATGCTCCGGCTTGTAGAAGCCAGGGCATCCGGGCGTGATGCGCCCCTCTGGGCTCACGCAGGTCATCTCGATATAGAGCAGCCCCGCGCCGCCCTTGGCGCGCTCGGCATAGTGAGCAAAATGCCAGTCGGTCGGGCAGCCGTCGACCGCCTTGTACTGCGCCATCGGCGAGACGACGATGCGGTTGGTGAGGGTCATGTCGCGCAGCTTGAACGGCGCGAACATCGGCGCGCGGCGCAGCATGTTGCCGCCGGCGCCGGCCTTGCGCTGGAACCACTCCTCGGCGCCCGCCAGCCATTCGGCGTCGCGCAGGCGAAGGTTCTCATGGCTGATGCGCTGCGAGCGGGTGAGCAGCGAATAGTTGAACTGAACTGGATCAAGTCCGAGATATCGTTCGACTTCCTCGAACCATTCGAGCGAGTTGCGCGCCGCGGATTGCAGCTTCAGCACTTCGGTGCGCCGCGCATCCTCATATTTGCGGAAGGCCGCCTCGATGTTCGGCTCGGTCTCGACATAGTCCGCCAGCGCCACCGCGCTCTCCAGCGCCAGCTTGGTGCCGGAGCCGATCGAGAAATGCGCCGATGCCGCCGCATCGCCCATCAGCGCCAGGTTCTTGTAAGACCAGCGCTCGCATAGCACGCGCGGGAAGTTGATCCAGGCCGAACCCCTGATATGGTTGGCGTTGGTCATCAGCGGGTGGCCGCCGAGATGCTTTGCAAAAATGCGCTCGCAGGCCGCGATCGATTCCTGCTGCGTCATCTGGCCGAAGCCGAAGGCATTCCAGGTCTGCTCGCTGCATTCGACGATGAAGGTCGCCGTCTCGCTGTCGAACTGGTAGGCATGCGCCCACACCCAGCCATGCTCCGTCTTCTCGAAGATGAAGGTGAAGGCGTCGTCGAATTTCTGCGTCGTACCCAGCCACACGAACTTGCATTTGCGTGTGTCGATGTCGGGCTTGAAGACATCGGCGAAAGTGGCGCGGGATTTCGAGTTCAGCCCATCCGAAGCAACCACCAGGTCATGCGTTTCCATGAAAGGCCGGGGATCGGAAATCTCGGTCTCGAACTGCAGCTTGATGCCGAGCTCGCGAGCGCGGCGCTGCAGGAGGATCAGCAGCCGCTTGCGGCCGATGCCGCAGAAGCCGTGGCCGGAGGAGACGGTGCGAACGCCGTCATGGATGACCGCGATGTCGTCCCAATAGGCGAAATGTTTCTTGATCCAGACGGCGCTGACCGGGTCGTTCCTGGTCAGGTTCTCCAGCGTCTCGGCCGACAGCACGACGCCCCAGCCGAACGTGTCGTCCGGGCGGTTGCGCTCATATACCGTCACCTCATGCGCGGCATCGCGCAGCTTCAGCGAGATGGCAAAGTAGAGGCCGGCCGGTCCGCCGCCGAGAACCGCAACCTTCATGTCTTGCGATCTCCTCTAGAGCAATTCCAGGAAAAGTGCGAAGCGGTTTTCCGTCCGGAATTGCGTGAACTCTATAAGATGTCCGGAACCGCCGGATGGACCAGCGGTTCCGACTGTCAGTATTGCGCCAGGGGTCAATTATTTCAAGCTTAAAGTTTTATAATTGAACGATGGTTTGGGCGCGGGCGGTTGAGGTCATTTGCTCGGATCCTTCGGGCTCCACAACACGGTCTCCGCCCCCTTCTCATAGGCCATGCCTTGCGGGTAGCTGATCGCTTCCAGCTGCAGTCCCCACGGCGCCTGGAAATAGAGGATGGTCTGGCCGGCAGCGGGTCCTTCCTTCACCGGAAGCGGTCCCAGTCTGGTCTTCACGCCCTTGCCGTCGAGATAGGCCTTCGCGGCCGCGACGTCGTCGACATAGAAGGCGATGTGGAAGCCGCCGATGTCGCTGTTCTTCGGCGTCAAATCCTTCTGGTCGGGCGCAGTATATTTGAACAGCTCGATGTTCGAGCCAGTGCCGCAGCGCACCATGGTGATCTCCTGGATCACCGCCTTCGGATCGACCCCGAGCAGGTCCTGCATGAAGGTGCCTTTGTCGTCGGCAAACGGGCCGAACGACATCGCCTTCTTGCAGCCGACGACATCGGTGAAGAAGTCGACGGCCTGCTTCATGTCGGGCACGGTGATGCCGGTATGGTCGTGCCCGCGCATGCCGGGGATCGAATCCGCCGAAGCCGCTCCCATTGCGCCGGACAAGGAGGCCGCGAGGACCGCTGCCTGGATTGCGTATTTCATGTCACCCTCCGTTGGCGGGCCGACTTGTCCTTGCGCACATCCGAGGCCCGCTGGCCGGCGTGCGGATATCGAAGCTCAATTCATGCCGGCGCCTTGGGCCGCAGCCAGTCCGCGTCGATCTCCGGCAGCGGAATGGCGGCGAGCAGGTCGCGCGTATAGGTCTCCTGCGGATTGTCGAACAGCGCGTCCGTGGCGCTGGCCTCGACGATCCTTCCCTCCCGCATGACGATGACCTGCTGGCAGAGCCGCCGGATCACCGACAGATCGTGGCTGATGAAGGCGACCGTCAGCCCCATCTCGGCCGCCAGCTTCTCCAGCAAGGTCAGGATCTGCGCCTGCGTCGAGACGTCGAGGCCGGAGACGATCTCGTCGGCCAACACGAATTTCGGCGAGAGCGCGAGCGCCCGCGCGATGCCGACGCGCTGCCGCTGGCCCCCGGACAATTCGTGGCGGTAGCGGCTGGCGAAACTCTGCGGCAGGCCGACGCGCTGCAGCGCTTCCGCGACGCGTTCCTTCAGCCGGTCGCCGAGGCCGTTCTGCCGCAAGGGCGCCGCGATGATGTTGAAGATCGTGTGCCGCGGATTGAGCGACGACATCGGGTCCTGGAAGATCATCTGCAGGTCGCGGCGCAGCGGCCTGAGCTCAGCCTCCGAAAGATGGCTGATGTCGCGCCCTTCGAAGCTGATCGCGCCGGTGCTCGGCTCGAGCAGCCTGACCAGCGTGCGGCCGAGCGTCGACTTGCCGGAGCCGGACTCGCCGACAATGCCAGTCACCGATCCCTTCGGAAGGTCGAAGTCGAGCCCTTTCAGGATTTCGGCCAGCGGCGCGCGGCCGATCAGCGGCTTGCGCGTCATGTCGGGCAGCGCCACCTTCAGCCCGCGCACGGAAAACAGCGGCTCAGCCATGGCCGGGCCTCCAATCCTTGTCGGCGGCTGCGATCTCGGCCGTGAGCCCCGCAAGCACGCTTTCATCCACTGGCTTCAGCGAGGCGTATGGATCGGTGTAGCGTGGCGTCGCCGCGATCAGCGCCCGCGTGTAGGGATGCTGTGGCGTCGCGAAGAGCTGTGCGGTCTCGGCTTCCTCCATCACCTTGCCGGCATAGAGCACCGACACTTTCTGGCTGATCTTGGCGACGACGCCGAGATCGTGGGTCACGAACAGGATCGCGGTGCCATGGTCGCGCTGCAGCTGCGCGATCAGCCGCAGGATCTGTTTCTGCACGGTCACGTCCAGCGCCGTCGTCGGCTCGTCGGCGACGATCAGCCTCGGTTCCGCCGCGAAGGCTGCGGCGATCAAGACGCGCTGGCGCATCCCGCCGGAGAGCTCATGCGGATAGCTTTTCAGCACGCGCTCCGGATCGCGGATCTGCACCTCGTCGAGCAATTGCCGGATGCGTGTGTCCGCCCGCTCGCCGCTCCAGCCGAGGATACGGACCAGCCGGTCGGTCATCTGCGGGCCGATGCGGCGCGACGGGTTGAGCGCGGTCAGCGGATCCTGCGGGATCAGCGCCGTGCGCGCACCGATCAGGTTGCGCCGGGCCTTCGGACTGAGTCCGCCGAGATCCTCGCCTTCGATCAGCATCTCGCCTTCGACGATGCGCACGCTTTTCGGCAGCACGCCGAGCACCGCCTTGCCGATCATCGTCTTGCCGGCGCCGCTTTCGCCGACCAGCGCGCGCACCTCGCCGGGCTGCACGGCAAGCGACACCGAGCGCAGCACGCGCTGGCCGTTGGGCAGCACGGCGCTCAAGGAGCGGATGTCCAGACATGGTTCCAAATTGGCGCTCATCGCAGCACCGGATCGAAGCGCGCCTTCAGCGCTTCGCCGAACTGGCTGAAGGAAAGCACGGTGAGGATCAGCGTGATCAGCGGGAACACCAGCACCCACCAAGCCTGGTGGATCGACAGACGGCCCTCGGCGATGATGCTCCCCCAGGTCGGGTCGTCGGTCGAGATCGACAGATTGACGAAGGACAGGATCGCCTCGACGATGACGGCGATGCCCATCTCCAGCGACAGCAGCGCCACCACCGACGGCAGCACATTGGGCAGCACTTCGCGCAGCATGATGCCGATGCGGCCATAGCCGGCGATGCGCGCGCTCTCGACATAATCCATGCGCGCCTGGCTCATCGCCTCGGCGCGGATCACCCGGCAGAAGCGCGTCCAGTCGATGATCGCAATGGCGAGGATGACGGAGCTCAGGCCGGTGCCAAGCACCGCGACCAGCAGGATCGCGAACAGCACCGGCGGAAACGCCATCCAGACATCGACGATGCGCGAGATGATGCGGTCGGCCCAGCCGCCGAAATAGCCGGCGATCAATCCCAGCGCCGATCCGATGAGGCAGGCGGACGTCGCTGCCGCGAAGGCGACGATGAAGGCGATGCGGCCGCCGAAGATCAGCCGCGAGAGAAGATCGCGTCCCAGGCTGTCGGTGCCCAGCCAATAGCCGGGCTCGGCACCG
>NZ_RZRX01000295.1:0-6858 GCF_003997405.1 Mesorhizobium sp. M2A.F.Ca.ET.042.01.1.1 | reverse complement strand
CAACATCGCCAATGCCAATACGCCGGGCTATACGGCCAATGATGTCGAGCCGTTCGAAAAGGTCCTCGACCGCACCGCGGTGACGCTGGCTGCCACGCAGACAGGCCATCTTGGCGCCGAAACCACCAATGCCGGCTTCAACGTCAAGCCGGAGGATCCTGACGGCGCGATCATGCCGTCGAAGAACACCGTCGTTCTCGAGCAGGAGCTGATGAAAGCCGGTGAGGTTCGCCGCTCCTTCGAGCTCAACACGGCGATCGTCAAGGCCTTCCATTCGATGATGACGATGGTGGTGAAGAGCTGACCATGGACGCCCTCACCGCAGCCCTCAAAGTCGCGGCATCCGGCCTCGGCGCTCAGTCGGAGCGCCTGCGCGTGGTTTCGGAAAACCTCGCCAACGCGCAGTCGACCGGCAGCACGCCCGGCGCCGACCCCTATCGCCGCAAGACGATCACCTTTCAGTCCGAGGTCGACCGCGCAACCGGCGGCTCACTGGTGGAAGTGAGCGGCATCAATCGCGATCCTTCGGATTTCCCGATCGAATTCCAGCCCGGCAACGAAGCCGCCGACGCCAAAGGGTACGTCAAGATGCCCAACGTCAACACATTGGTCGAAATGGCCGACATGAGCGAGGCGAACCGCTCCTATGAAGCCAACCTGCAGGTCATCAAGCAGGCTCGCGATCTGATTTCCATGACCATCGACCTGATGAGGAACCAGTAATGATCGGCGGTATCGGGGCAATACAATTCAAGACGGCGGTTGACGGCGCGGAGTCCGCGTCACCAAACCTCTTTCAAGGCAGTGTCGGAACGCAGGCCAGCGAAAGCGTCGGCAGCAGCTTCGCCGACGTCCTCAGCCAGGCCGCGACGAAGACAGTCAACACGCTGCAGGGTGCCGAGCAGATGTCGATACAGGCGCTCAAGGGCGACGCCGATACCCGTCAGGTTGTCGATGCGGTGTTGAGCGCCCAGCAGGCGCTGCAGACGACCATCGCCATCCGCGACAAGGTCGTCTCGGCTTACCTCGAGATCAGTCGCATGAGTATCTAGGAACCGCGTCATGAAAGCACTCGCCATCGCCGCCACCGGCATGAACGCCCAGCAGACTAACCTGGAAGTCATCGCCAACAACATCGCTAACATCAACACCACCGGCTACAAGCGGGCGCGGGCCGAATTCTCCGACCTGCTCTACCAGGTCGACCGCACGCAAGGCGTGCCCAACCGTTCCAACACCTCGCTGGTGCCGGAAGGCGTTTCGATCGGTCTTGGCGTCAAGACGACCGCCGTGCGCAACGTCCACACGCAGGGCGAACTGGCCAGCACCGGCAACAGCTTCGACCTGGCGTTGACCGGCAGGGGCTGGTTCCAGATCGAGGGCGCCGACGGCGGCACGCTCTACAGCCGCGCCGGCGCCTTCAACACCAACGCCACCGGCCAGCTTGTGACGGTGGACGGCGCCAACGTCATCCCGGCCATCACCGTACCGACCGATGCCATCGAGGTTATCGTCAACAAGACCGGCCAGGTCTTTGCCCGCCTGGACGGTCAGACCAACCTCCAGCTTCTCGGACAGCTCCAGATCGCCAACTTCGCCAACGAGGCGGGCCTCGCGCCGCTCGGCGACAACCTCTTCCAGGAAACGGCTGCCTCGGGCCCGGCCAATGTCGGCGTTCCGGGGGATCCCGGCTTCGCCACGATCCAGCAGGGTTATCTGGAATCATCGAACGTCGATCCGGTCAAGGAAATCACCGAGCTGATCTCGGCGCAGCGCGCCTATGAAATGAACTCCAAGGTCATCCAGGCCGCCGACGACATGGCCTCGGTTGTCTCCAAGAACATCAGGTAACGGATGATGGCCGGGCCGATCTCCTCCGCACTCCGCCGCGCCATGCTGGCCACCGTCTTGGTGGCCGCCGGCACGCCGGCTATCGCGCAGGACGCGACCGGCCAGTCGGCGAACCAGATCGCCGCCGGCCAGGCCATCGGCGAGGCCGTGCTGATCCCCAACCGGGTCATCTATCCCGGTGAGACAATCGAATCCGCCTCGCTCAAGCAGGTGACGCTGATACCCGGCAAGCACAAGCCGGACGGCATGGCGACGCGATCCGAGGAGCTTCAGGGCAAGGTCGCCAAGCGTACGCTACTGCCCGGCCGCTACATCCCGGTCACCGCTATCCGAGACGCCTGGCTGGTCGAACAGGGCGCTTCCGTGCAGGTCTATTTCACCGCCGGCGCGCTGACCATCTCGGCGGCCTGCGTCACGCTGCAGCCAGGCGCGGCCGGCGACCAGATCAAGATCCGCAACATCGACAGCGGCAAGATCATTTCCGGCACGGTGATGGCCGACGGCACCATCAAGGTCGGCGCTTCGTGATGCGCGCCTTTGTCCTTCTGCTCGCGGCGGCCATCGGCATTCAGCCGGCTTTGGCGGATGGGCTGACACCCAAGGCCAAACGCGAGCTGGCGCAGAAGAACGGCGGCGTCTACGACGATCCGGAATACGATCCGGCGACGACCCAGCGCATGTTCCGCGTTTCCACCGGACCAAGCACGCTGCCGCCCGGCCAGGTGGCCGCGCGCATCAAGGACATTGCTCAGTTGCAGAGCGCGCGCGACAACCAGCTCGTAGGCTACGGCCTGGTCATCGGCCTTGCCGGCACCGGGGACAGCCTGCGCAACTCGCCCTTCACCGAGCAGTCGATCCGCGCCATGCTGGAGAATCTCGGCATCGCCACCGAAGGCGGCAGCGCGCGCGCCAAGAACGTGGCCGCCGTCATCGTCACCGCCAACATGCCGCCCTTCGTCCAGTCGGGCGCCCGCATCGACATCGACGTCTCCTCGATGGGCGACGCCACCTCGCTCGCCGGCGGCACGCTGGTGATGACGCCGCTGAAGGCCGCGGATGGCGAAATCTACGCAGTGGGCCAGGGTTCCGTGATTGTCGGCGGCTTCACCGCCAAGGGTCAGGCCGAGGAACTCACGCAAGGCGTGCCGACCGCGGGCCGCGTGCCCAACGGCGCCATCGTCGAGCGCGCCGTGCCGGCCGAGTTCGACGACCAGGGCGTCTTGACACTGCAATTGCGCAATCCCGATTTCTCGACCGCCATCCGCATCGCCGATGCCGTCAACGACTACACCTCGCAGCGCTTCGGCATGCGGGTCGCCGCCGAGCGCGATGCCCGAACCGTGCAGATCAGGCGGCCGAAGAACGTCTCCGCCGCGCGCTTCTATGCCGAGATCGAGAACCTCGTCGTCGAGTCGGATTCCCCTGCCCGCGTCGTCATCGACGAGCGCACCGGAACCATCGTCATCGGCAACAATGTCAGGATCTCGCGCGTGGCGATCAGCCACGGCACGCTTACCGTACGCATCACCGAAGCGCCGCGGGTTGTCCAGCCTGAACCCTTCTCCAGAGGTCAGACCGCGGTGGAACCGTCCACGGCCATCGATGCGAGCCGGCCCAACGCGCGCGTCGCCGTGCTCGATGGCCCCGATCTCGAAACGCTTGTCTCCGGCCTCAATCGCCTCGGCGTGAAGCCGGACGGCATCATTGCCATCCTGCAAGGCATCAAATCTGCCGGCGCCCTGCAGGCCGACCTGGTTCTCCAATAGGCACGCCGATGATCGCGCTCCTCTCCTCGACACTGCATCGCCGCCCAAGACTTCACCCCGTGACCGGCCTCCTCGCCATTGGCGCGATCGTCGCGTTGGCGGGCGGCGCGGTCCGCGCGGATGAAGTGCGCCAGGTATTGCCCGGCGGTCAGGCGCCGGCTCAGGCGGCCCAACTCACGCGCGAGACGGCATCGGCCCAGCCGGTTGGACTTGCGGTCGGGAAAGCGCCTGACGAAAGCGAGGTCCAGCGCTTCTGCTCCAACATCGCGGATGCCGCGCGCGACCGCCGCTACGCCCTGCAGGCGGAGGAGCTGAAGCAGCTGCAGGCCGGCATCGACGAGCGCATGAAAGCGCTGGAGGCCAAGAAAGCCGAATATGAAGAGTGGCTGAAGCGCCGCGAAGTGTTCCTGGCGCGCGCCGAGGACGGCGTCGTCAGGATCTATGCCGGCATGAAGCCGGACGCCGCCGCCGAGCGGCTGGCGATGGTCAATGCCGAGCTCGCGGCGGCCATCCTGATGAAGCTCGATTCGCGCAAGGCCGGCGTCATCCTGAATGAAATGGACCAGAAGGCGGCGGCGACGCTCACCGGCATCATGGCCAGCGCGGCGCGAAGGGTTGATCCGTCATGAAGTTGAAGTTCTTTGTCCTCGTCGCGGTTGCGGGGTTGTCCGGCTGCGGCACCAATTTCAAGGAGATCGGCCGGGAGCCTGCTATGTCACCCGTCGGTTCCGGCATCGGTGCCTCCGGCCCTTACACCTATCCCGAGCCGCCTGCCTCGCGGCCGAAGAAATTTTCGCTGTGGGACGACCGCCAGAGCCGGCTCTTCACCGATCCGCGCGCCTTGCGCGCCGGCGACATCCTGACCGTCAACATCAAGCTCAACGACAGGGCCAATTTCAAGAACCAGAACGATCGCAGCCGCACCGCCGCGCGCAAGCTCGGCTATGACGTCACGCTCGGATGGGACGGCAAGAGCACCAGCGGCAAGGGCGACGCCGGTTTGAGCTCCAGCACGGAGACCAATGCCGATGGCGAGATCAAGCGTTCGGAAGACATCGAGCTCAACGTCGCCGCCGTCGTGACGGAGGTGCTGCCCAACGGCAATCTGCTGATCAGGGGCTCACAGGAGGTCCGCGTCAACTACGAGCTGCGGGTCCTCACCATCGCCGGCATGGTTCGTCCATCCGACATCGGCGCGGAGAACACCATCCCCTACGAGCGCATCGCGGAAGCGCGCATCTCCTATGGCGGCCGCGGCCGTGTGAGCGAGGTCCAGCAGCCGGCCTATGGCCAGCAGGTCCTCGACCAGGTTCTTCCTTTCTAGGGCCGGGAGAGCGCTGCCATGGCCAATGTCGAGCAGGTCCAGCCCAAGAAGGGACCTTCCCTTGTGATCCAGCTCGCCATCCTGCTGGTCATGACAGGCGCGGCCATCGGCATGGGCTGGGTTTCCGGCGGCTATCTCAAGCAAGGCGAAACGCCGGCGCCGGTGCCCGTGGCGCCGGAAAACGCCGGCGCCGCGGAAAAACCCGCCGAGGGCGGCAAGGCCGCCGTCGGGCCAACGCTGGCTCAGTTGGCGCCGATCACCACCAATCTCGCCTCGCCGTCGGACGTCTGGATCCGGCTGGAGGCATCGGTGCTCTATGACGCCCCGCAGCCGCCGGAAGTGACCGAGCAGATCCACCAGGATCTGCTCGCCTTCGTGCGCACGATCAAGCTCCATCAGATCGAAGGCGCCAGCGGCTACCAGCATCTCAAGGCCGATCTCGATGAGCGCGCGGCGCTGCGTAGCGGCGGCCACGTCAAACAGGTTCTCGTCAGGACGATGCTGCTCGAATGAGAAAGTTCCTCATAGCCACGGCGCTCATCGTCGTCACCACCTCCGTCGCCGCGGCCCAGCAGCTCGATCTCGGCGGCATCGGCAAGGCCGACGGCACGACTGTCGGCTACCTGATCCAGATGTTCGGCCTGCTGACCGTGCTTTCGGTGGCGCCGGGCCTGCTCATCATGGTGACGAGCTTCACCCGCTTCGTCATCGCCTTTTCGATCCTGCGCGCCGGCATCGGCCTGCAGTCGACGCCAGCAAACCTGATCCTGATCTCGCTGTCGCTGTTCATGACTTTTTATGTCATGGCGCCGACCTTCGACCAGGCCTGGAACAACGGCGTGAAGCCGCTGATGGACAACCAGATCACGCAAGGCGAGGCGTTCGAGAAGATTTCCGGTCCGTTCCGCGACTTCATGCTGCACAATGTGCGCGACAAGGACTTCGACCTTTTCGCCGACCTCGCCCGCGAGCGCGGCCAGACCGTCTCGCGCGAGACCGTCGATCTGCGTATCCTGGTCCCAGCCTTCATGATCTCGGAAATCCGGCGCGGCTTTGAGATCGGCTTTCTCATTGTGCTGCCGTTCCTCGTCATCGACCTCATCGTCGCCACCGTGACCATGGCCATGGGCATGATGATGCTGCCGCCGACGGTGGTGTCGCTGCCGTTCAAGATCCTGTTCTTCGTTTTGATCGACGGCTGGAACCTTCTCGTCGGCAGCCTGGTGCGATCATTCACCTGATGTCGAAATGCCGTCTCCGTTCCGCACAAATTTTGCGCAATATATTTTCGATTAACCGTCCGATTTAGGTCTTTGGTAGGGACTGACCCGCATATTGCTCGCAGATGGCGGGTGATCGGGTTTAGAGATCATTGGCATGATGCCGCACCGTCATACCGGACATGCCGGTATGTCAAAAAAATCCGTGTAAAAATAGGGTACGAGTACCATGGCCAGTATCATGACCAACGCCTCGGCGTTGACCGCTCTGCAGAGCTTGAACGCCACCCAGAAGAACCTCGACACCACCCAGGCCCGCATCTCGACGGGCTATCGCGTTTCTCAGGCTTCCGACAACGCCGCCTACTGGTCGATCGCCACCACGATGCGCTCCGACAACCAGGCCATGTCCACCGTTTCGGACGCTCTCGGCCTCGGCGCCTCGAAGGTCGACACCGCCTACACCGGCATGAGCAGTGCGATCGACACCATCAACAAGATCCAGCAGAAGCTGACTGCTTCCTTCGGTCAGACAGACGCTTCGAAAGAGAAGACCCAGACCGAAATCAAAGCGCTTCAGGACCAGTTGAAGGCCTACGCCGATGGCGCCACCTTCTCCGGCACCAACATGCTGTCCGTGAACAGCGGCACCGCCACCGCCGCTGCCGACGTCAAGATCGTCTCGGCCTTCAACCGC
>NZ_RZRX01000294.1:0-6909 GCF_003997405.1 Mesorhizobium sp. M2A.F.Ca.ET.042.01.1.1 | reverse complement strand
GGCGATGGCTATATAGGCCATCAGCAGGCTGGAGATGGTCTCGTTGACGGCGCGGTAGTGGCGGAGCGCGCCGACGACACCTATCCAGATGCCGCCGGCGGCTGCCCCCCCCACGCCCATGAGGAGGATTACGAGGAAGGACGGCGCGCCGTTCAGCGCGACGCCGATGGCGGCCGCGGCGACGCCGCCCAGCACGATCGCGCCTTCGCCGCCGATGACGACCAGGCCAAGGCGCGCCGGCAGCGCCACGCACAGCGCCGCAAGCAGGAGCGGCGCGCCGCGCGACAGCGAGTTCTGGATCGAGAACCAGGAGCCGAAGCCGCCCCGCCACATCGTCTCATAAAGCTGCACCGGCGACTTGCCGACAGCCAGGATGAACAGGCTGAACAGCACCATGCCGACGACCAGCGCCGCGAGCGGAATGACGAAGGCCTCCGCCCGCCTGGCGGTCCATTCGAGCGCCGCCCGGTATCCTCCGGCGTCGAGGATGGTCCGCACGTCCGGGCTGCTCACAGTGTCCGCCATATCCCGTCTCCCTCGGCCTGCTTGAAGCGTGCCTCAAGCTCTTGCTCGGATGCATGTCGTCATCCCAAAACCGCCGCGCAGTTTTGGGCGACACGCAATGCCTCAGGCTGTCGAGCCGACGACGCCCTCGACGAGATAGTCCATGCTTTCGAGCTCGATGGCGGTCTCGACGAAGGCCTGGCCTTCGGTCGCGACGACGGCGCCCTTGTTGCTCTTCAACGGTCCCTTGATGACGGAGAAGCCGCCCTTCATCATTTCGGCCAGCGTGGCGTCGAACTGCTTGCGCGCCGCTTCGCCGACGGCGGGGCCGAGCGGGCTCATCTTGACGAAGCCGTCGGCCAGTCCGCCGCGGGTGAAATTGGGCAGCGGCTTGCCGGCGATGAGGTCGTCGACGAACATCTTGTAGACCTTGGCCCAGTTCCATTCCGCGCCGGTCAGGTATTTTTCCGGCGCCAGCGGGCTCTGGTTGGCGTGGTAGCCGCAGATGAAGGCGCCGCGGCCGGCGGCTGTCTCGACCACCACCTTGGGGCTGTCGACATGGCAGGTGACGACGTCGGCGCCCTGGTCAATCAGCGCATTGGTGGCCTCGGCCTCCTTCACCGCCAGCGACCACTCGCCGGTGAAGATCACTTGGCAAGTGATCGCAGGATCGACCGAGCGCGCGCCGAGCAGGAAGGAGTTGATGTTGAGCAGGACCTGCGGGATCGGCTTGGCGGCGACGAAGCCGAGCTTCTTCGACTTGGTGGTGTGGCCGGCGACCACGCCGTTCAGGTACTGGCCCATGCCGATATAGCCGAAATAGGAGCCGGCGTTCATCGGGTGCTTGTCCTTGTTCCACATGCCGCCGCAATGGCGGAACTGCACGTCGGGGAACTTGGCGCACATGGCCAGCATATGCGGATCGAAATAACCGAAGGAGGTAGGGAAGATCAGCGAGGCGCCGTCGAGATTGATCATCGATTCCATCGTCTTCTGGACGTCGACCGTCTCGGGGACGTTCTCTTCCTCGACAATGGAGATGCCTTCGATGCCCTTCAGCGATGCAGCGCCTTCGGCATGCGCCTGGTTGTAGCCATAGTCGTCCTTCGGGCCGACATAGATGAAGCCGATAGTGGCGGCGGCGGCGCGCGCCGCGCGGATCGGAAAGGCGGCCGAGGCCAGACCGAGCGCCGCCCCGGCGGCGGAGGTCTTGAGCAGGTCGCGGCGGCTAAGCATGAATTTCCCGGTCATATCGAATGCTCCCCTTTCTTGGACCCGGTGGGTCGGTTAACGCCTTGTCAAGAAAGTGCATGCAATCGCTGTGCCAGTTCCTTTCTCGGATTTTCTGTAATAAAATCAGTAGAAGAATTTAGAAGGTCTGCATAAACCAAAGGCAAGTGCATGCACTTTTTGCCTTAGAAGTGATCAATTTGACATCGAGGTTAAAATCTAGGCATACAGGGATGCGATCTTGAGTCGAAACAGCCCGTGGGTCGTCCACCCAGCGGGCCGTCCGCAATTAAACTGGGCGGGAGGAGACGTGTCGGGAAGGCGCTTGGTCAGGTCGGGGACGACCGTAGATCAGATGGTGCGGGCAATCGCGGACCGCATCGTCACCGGCTATCTGCGTCCCGGCGAAAAGCTCGACGAGGGCTCGCTCGCCGCCCGCTTCGACGTTTCGCGCACGCCGGTCCGGGAGGCGCTCGGCCAGTTGAGCGCCATTGGGCTGGTCGAGAGGCGGCCCAACCGAGGCGCCATCGTCGCCGTGGTCACGCAGGAGCATCTGGCCTCGATGTTCGAGAGCATGGCCGAGCTGGAGGCGATCTGCGCCCGCTTCTCCGCCGAGCGCATGACCGGCGCCGAGCGTCGCTCGCTAGAGATGGAGCATCAGGCGTCGGCGCGCATGGTGCAGCTCGGCGCCGAGGAGGACTACGAATATTTCAACACCGAATTCCACAGCAGGCTTTATCGCGGCGCCCACAACACGCATATCCACGATCTGACGGTGGCGACCCGCAGCCGGCTGGCGCCGTTCCGGCGCGCGCAATTCATGCTGCCGGGCCGGCTGGCCAAGTCCTGGCAGGAGCATGATGTGATCGTCACCGCGATCATGCGCGGTGACGCGGCGGCCGCGGGCAAGGCGGCCCGGGATCATGTGTCGATCGTCAGCGAGGCGAGCGCGGTGTTCGCGACAGTCGATCCAATGGAGCCGAGGCTCAGCCGATCCGCGCGTCGATGATCTCGACCGGACAGGCGCTGGTGGTCGACGGCGGCGAGAGCATCGGCTGATCTGGTCCAGCGAAGCGGACTTGCGCCGGCGGCGATGATCGGTCAAACCATAAGCTCACTTTGACAGGATCGGTCATGCAAGCTGCAAAACAGCAATACCGCGCCAGGCATTTTGTTGTCTGCGGTATTTCTTTTGCGCGCGCGGGATATCACTGATCATGCGCTGCTGCCGCCACGAGAACCTGCAGCGCGCGGAGGAGACGAAGGTCGGCTCGCATGTCGTTCGCGACGGCTGGACCGAAGGGGTGCAAGGCGCTCCGCACCCGGCCTTTCGGCCGGCCATCAGGCGGGCGTCCGTCCTCGGATAACGCAGCTTAGATAACGCCCTACCGGGAACGGACATGCCCGCCGAAGCGATTTCTCCTTCGTACGGACATGACCAATGCCTGACAATCTGAACACCTCATTCCCCGGCGCGGACACGCAAAGCTGGCTGAAGACGCACGCGATCAACGAAGTCGAGTGCTTCGTGCCGGACGTCAACGGCGTGCTGCGCGGCAAGACCTTGCCGGTCGCCAAATTCCTCAAGTCGCTCGACGACCGCGCGCTCTATCTGCCGAGCAGCGCCTTCCTGGTCGCGATCGACGGCCGCTATTCCGGCTCCATCGACGAAGGCTTTGCCTATTCCGATCCGGACATGCGCATGGTGCCCGACGTTTCGAGCCTGTGCCTTGCGCCCGGCAGCGCCGGCCGAGCCTATGTTTTTGCCGATACGTTCCACATGGACGACCGGCCGTGGATGGCCTCGCCGCGCCATGTGCTGAAATCCGTGCTCGACCTTTATGAGCAGCGCGGCTGGCGCGCGGTGGTGGCGCCGGAGCTCGAATTCTACCTGACGGCGCCAAATCCCGACCCGGATCGTCCAGTCACGGCACCGGTGGGACGCAACGGCCGGCCGGAAAGCGTGCAGCATCCCTACGACATGCAGGCGATGGAGGAGTTCGAAGCGGTGACGCGGCGGCTCTATGAATACGCCGCGGTCGTGGGCTTGCCGGTGGAGACGCTGATCCATGAATCCGGCACGGCGCAGCTCGAGATCAATCTGCTGCACGGCGATCCGCTGACGCTCGCCGACCAGGTGCTTCTGTTCAAGCGCCTGGCGCGGCAGATCGCCCAGGCCAACGGCATGCACGCGACCTTCATGGCCAAGCCGATCGCCGCGCAGGCCGGCAGCGCCATGCATCTGCACATGTCGATCGTCGACCGGAAGGGCGAGCCCCTGTTTGCCGGCGAAGACGGCGAGGACAGCGCGATGTTCGCGCATTTCATCGGCGGCTTGCAGAAATACATCCCCGAAATCATGCCGCTGTTCGCGCCGCATGCGAATTCGTACCGGCGCATCCGCCCCGGCCACAGCGCTCCGGCCAACATCGAGTGGTCGCATGACAATCGCTCCTGTGGGCTCCGCGTGCCGCTGGGCGGGCGCGCCGCGCGCCGCATCGAGAACCGTCTGCCTGGTGCCGACGCCAATCCTTATCTGGCGATGGCCGGCTCACTGATCGCCGGCTATCTCGGCATCGAGGAGAAGCTTGCACGCTCGGAAGAGGCCTTTGGCAATGCCTATAAAAGCAAGAGCACGCTGCCGAAGACAATGGAGGAAGCGCTCGATCGTTTCGCTGCCTGCGAGCCGGTGCGAGCGCTGCTCGGCGAGGATTTCTTCCAGACCTATCTGCGCGTGAAGAGCGTCGAGCTCGACCTGTTCCAGAGCGTCGTGACGTCCTGGGAACGCGACCACCTTCTGCTCAAGGTGTGACCATGGCTTCGCGTTCGACAGGTTTCAATTCCGGTCTCGACATCGGCAAATCCTATTACTTCGCCACGGCCCATCCGGCACCCGACCATCCCGCACTTGCCGGCGATGTCGAGGCCGATCTGGTGGTAGTTGGCGGCGGCTGCACGGGTCTTTCGGCGGCGCTGCATGCGGCCGAACGCGGCCTGAAGGTGGTGCTGCTCGAAGGCGGCAAGATCGGCTGGGGCGCCTCGGGCCGCAATGGCGGCCAGATGATCCCCGGACTGCGCAAGGGCGCCAAGGGATTGGTCAAGTCCTTCGGGCCGGAACGGGCCAAGGCACTGTTCGACCTCGCCTTCGAGGCGCGCGGGCTGGTGCTCGACATCATCGAGCGCCACGGCATCGAATGCGATTTGCGCCTCACCGGTCACCTGGTCGGCGCGGTCAGCGCTTCGGATGTGCGCGACTTCGAGGAAGAGGCCGAATGCCTCGCCAAGGTGATGAAGTTCACCGATGTCGAGATCCTGTCGGCGGCCGAGGCGCGGCGGATGGTCGACACGCCCTATCAGGGCGCGGTCTATGAAAGGCTCGGCGGACACATGCATCCGCTCAACTACACGCTGGGGCTTGCGCGCGCCGCGGTTGGCGCCGGCGTGGTCATCCATGAGAACTCGGTTGCCGTCCGGCTGGAACGCGAGCCGTCGATCCGGGTGTTCACCGACAAGCGTTCGGTCCGTGCCAGGCATGTTGTGCTGGCCGGCGATGCACTGCTCAAGGGGTTGGAGCCGCGCGTCAACAGCCGCATCATGCCGGTCGGCAACTACATCGTCGCCACCGAGCCGTTGGGCGAGCGCAATGTCATCCCGGCCAATGTCGCGGTCTCGGACACGCTGTTTGTCGTCAACTACTACCGCATGTCGGCGGACGGCCGCCTGCTGTTCGGCGGCGGCGAGCGCTACACGCCGTCGCCGCCGGCCGACATTGCCGGCTTCGTGCGGCCGCATATGGAAAAGACCTTCCCGCAGCTCAAGGGCTGCCGCATCGACCACGCCTGGGGCGGGCTGGTGTCGGTGACGACGTCGCGCCTGCCGCATGTCGGGCATTATGGCGAGGTCTATTTCGCGCATGGCTATTCCGGCAAAGGCGTCATCCTGTCGACGCTGTCGGGCAAGCTCCTGGCGGAAGCGATCACGGGCGATGCCTCGCGGCTCGACCTGTTCTCGATGCTGACGCCGCTGCCGTTCCCGGGCGGGACGGCGTTGCGCGGCCCGCTCTATGTGCTTGGCATGCTGTGGTATGCGATGCGCGATCGGCTCAGACACTGACGCTGGTTTCCTTTCCCTGGCGTAGCTAATCTCTCTGCGCCGGGAAGGAAATCCCGAGAAGGAAAAGCGGATGAATATCGAGCCGGGCCGACTGACGAAGAAGGAGCGCCATGAGCTGATCCTGTCGGAGGTCCGGCGCTCCGCCTCGATCCGCATCTCGAAGCTTGCGCGCCGCATCGGCGTCGCCGGCGAGACCATCCGCCGCGATCTCATCGAGCTCGGCGAGGCGGGGCTCATCAACCGCACCTATGGCGGCGCCACCATTTCGCTGGTGACGTCGGAACCGGTGATTGCCGAACGCGGCCTCACAATGGTCGAGGAGCGGGCCCGCATCGGGCGTGGTGCGGCCGGACTGGTCGAGAAAGGCTCGATCGTGATGATCGACGGTGGATCGACCACCTACGAGGTGGCGCGCAGCCTCTCGCAGCACGGCCGGGACCTGACGATCATCACCAACTCGATCGGCGTCGCCTCTGTGGCCGGCGCCAATCCCGGCTTCCGCGTCATCCTCTGCCCCGGCACCTATGACAGCCGCGAGGCCGCGGTGCTCGGCGAGGACACGGTCGAATTCGTGCGCCGCTACAATGCCGACGTCGCCATCATCGGCGCCTCGGCGCTGAACGCCGAAGGGCCGAGCGACATGATCTCGGGCGCAGCGGCGGTGAAGCGGGCGATGATGAGGCGGTCGCTGTCGACGATGCTGGTCGTCACCAACGACAAGTTCGGCCGCAGCGGCCTGGAGCGCGTCTGCGCGCTGAGCGAGATTTCCGACGTGGTCACCGACAGCGAGCCGTCAGCGGAACTGCGCGCCGCGATCGACGAAGCAGGCGGCGAGCTGCACGTCTTTGCCGAAGGTTAGGGCTGTACCGGCTAGTCTCTTTGTTTTTGCGCAATTCCGGACGGAAAACCGCTGCGCACTTTTCCTGGAATTGCTTTAGAGCGGGATGAAGTCATTTCCGGTCGTATCCTGCATTGGCGAAGTAGTTTGAGCACTCGGCGGGTGTCGTGCGGTTGAGGATCTCGCCGATCGCCTGACAGACGGTTTCGGCCGTCCGTTTGGCC
>NZ_RZRX01000293.1:0-6965 GCF_003997405.1 Mesorhizobium sp. M2A.F.Ca.ET.042.01.1.1 | reverse complement strand
GTATGGATATATTATTTCAGAGTCATATATATCTTCTGTTATCTCTTTCGGTCTTTTTTCAGCAAAAAAGGAAGCGACATTTCCTGTCTCCACCTCAAAATTGCTGATTAATTTATCGGAAAGAAGATAGTCCTTCAAATCCTGAAGGTATTTTTCCAGGGTCAGTTCGTTCTCTGGGCGAAGGCTGGCAAAATGAAAGCATCCGACGCCAAATGTTAAGTAGGAATAATCTTCTCTTTTTTTTGGAGCAGCTCTTGCCGCTTTTTGCAGCGCGCCCGTTACCTTGGTCTTGGGGCCTCCCCCTGTGTCGCTTTCGATCTTGCGTTTTTCCATATGCTCGCCCCCTTCAAACAGACTACGAAGCGACGGAAAATAATCAAGGGTCAGTACGCTTTAAAAATGCTGCTCGCGCACTGCTCATTTTGAGGACCTAGCAATATCAAAAAAACCTGGCCTTAGGGCCGCCAGTTGCTACGTTTGAGAAAGGAGCTTGGCCGGGATGGTAATGTGGGGGTCCATCATAGGCCACTGATCCGTTTAGTTTACCCAAAATACTCCTGCAGCGGCCGCACCTCCAGATTCCCCGCCCTCAACGCCGCAATCGCCTCCGCCACCGCCGCAGCCCCGGACAGCGTCGTGTAATACGGCACCTTCTGCATCAGCGTCGCGCGGCGCAGCGACTTCGAGTCCGACACCGCCTTCTGGCCGTCTGTCGTGTTGAAGACGATCTGGACCTGGCGGTTGCGGATGGCGTCTTCGATGTGGGGGCGGCCTTCCAGCACCTTGTTGATCTTTTCGGCGACCACGCCGTTCTCGGCGAGGAAGCGGGCGGTGCCGGAGGTGGCGAGGACCTTGAAGCCTTGCTCGGCGAGGCGCTTCACGGCCGGCAGGATGCCCTTCTTGTCCTCGTCGCGGACCGAGACGAACAGCGTGCCGGAGCGGGGCAGGTCGACATTGGCGCCGAGCTGGCTCTTGGCGAAGGCCAGCGCAAAGTCGCGGTCGAGGCCCATGACCTCGCCGGTCGAGCGCATTTCCGGACCGAGCAATATGTCGACGCCGGGGAAGCGGGCGAAGGGGAAGACGGCTTCCTTGACCGCGATGTGGCCGGGATTGCGCGGGTCGGGCATGGCGCCGTAATGGGCGAAGGCGTTCTCCAGCGTCTCGCCGGCCATGATGCGGGCGGCGATCTTCGCAATGGGACGGCCGATGGTCTTGGCGACGAAGGGCACGGTGCGCGACGCGCGCGGGTTGACCTCCAGCACATAGACCGTGCCGTCCTGGATCGCGTATTGCACGTTCATCAGGCCGCCGACATTGAGCGCGCGAGCCAAGGCGGCTGTCTGGCGTTCCAGCTCGTCGACGAGGTCGGGGTGCAACGAATGCGTCGGCAGCGAGCAGGCGCTGTCGCCCGAATGGATGCCGGCCTCCTCGATATGCTCCAGGATGCCGGAGACGAAGGTCTCCTTGCCGTCGCAAAGGCAGTCGACATCGACCTCGATGGCGCCCGAGAGATAGGTGTCGAACAGCAGCGGGTTCTTGCCGAGCAGCGTGTTGATCTGGCCGGTCTTGTCGTTGGGGTATTTCTGCTTGATGTCCTCCGGCACCAGGCCGGGCACGGTGTCGAGCAGGTAGGTCTGCAGCATGCTTTCGTCATGGATGATCTGCATGGCGCGGCCGCCGAGCACATAGGACGGGCGCACCACCAGCGGAAAGCCGAGCTCGCCGGCGACGAGGCGCGCCTGCTCGACCGAATAGGCGATGCCGTTCTTCGGCTGGGTGAGGTTCAGCTTGTGCAGCAGCTTCTGGAAACGGTCGCGGTCCTCGGCCAGGTCGATCATGTCGGGCGAGGTGCCGAGGATCGGGATGCCGGCCTTCTCCAGCGCGTCGGCCAGCTTCAGCGGCGTCTGGCCGCCGAACTGGACGATGACGCCGACCAGCTCGCCCGAGGCCTGCTCTGCGCGCAGGATCTCCAGCACGTCCTCCGCCGTCAGCGGGTCGAAATAGAGGCGGTCGGAGGTGTCGTAGTCGGTCGAGACCGTCTCCGGATTGCAGTTGACCATGATCGCTTCATAGCCGGCGTCGCGGAGCGCGAAGGCGGCATGGCAGCAGCAATAGTCGAACTCGATGCCCTGGCCGATGCGGTTCGGGCCGCCGCCGAGGATGACGACCTTCTTGCGCGCCGACACGCGCGCCTCGTTGGCGGGTTCACCGACGAAGGGCACTTCATAGGTCGAGTACATATAGGCGGTCGGCGAGGCGAACTCGGCGGCGCAGGTGTCGATGCGCTTGTAGACCGGATGAACGTCGAGCTTTTCGCGAGCCTTCTGGACGACTTCGGCGTCGGTCTTCGTCAGCGACGCGAGCCGGGCATCGGAAAAGCCCATCGCCTTCAGCATGCGCAGATTGACGGCGTCCTGCGGCAGGCCGTGCTCGCGGATGCGTTCCTCCATGGCGATGATGCCGGCGATCTGCTCGAGGAACCACGGGTCGATCTTGCACATGGCGTGCACGTCTTCCAGTGAAGTGCCCATGCGGATCGCCTGCGCCACCATGCGCAGCCGGTCGGGCGTCGGCGTGCCGAGTGCTGCACGGATCGCATTGCGGTCGTCGGTGTGGCTGGCGGCGGCGCTGCCATGGCCGAGGCCGGGGATCTCGATCTCGTCCAGGCCGGTCAGGCCGGTTTCAAGCCCACGCAAAGCCTTCTGCAGCGATTCCTGGAAAGTGCGGCCGATGGCCATCACTTCGCCAACGGACTTCATGGCCGTGGTCAGCACCGGCTCGGCGCCGGGGAATTTCTCGAAGGCAAAGCGCGGGATCTTCGTCACCACATAGTCGATGGTCGGCTCGAAGGAGGCCGGCGTCGCGCCGCCGGTGATGTCGTTCTCCAGCTCGTCCAGCGTGTAGCCGACGGCAAGTTTGGCCGCGACCTTGGCGATCGGGAAGCCGGTTGCCTTCGAGGCCAGCGCCGAGGAGCGCGAGACGCGCGGGTTCATCTCGATGACGACGAGGCGGCCGTCGGCCGGGTTGACTGCGAACTGCACGTTGGAGCCGCCGGTCTCGACGCCGATCTCGCGCAGCACCGCGATCGAGGCGTTGCGCATCATCTGATACTCTTTGTCGGTGAGCGTCAGGGCAGGGGCGACAGTGATCGAGTCGCCCGTGTGCACGCCCATTGGGTCGAGGTTCTCGATCGAGCAGACGATGATGCAATTGTCCGCCTTGTCGCGGACGACCTCCATTTCATACTCCTTCCAGCCGAGCACGCTTTCCTCGATCAGCACCTCGGTGGTGGGCGAGGCATCGAGGCCGGACTGGACGATGTCGTAGAATTCGGCGCGGTTGTAGGCGATGCCGCCGCCGGTGCCGCCCATGGTGAAGGAGGGGCGGATGATGGCGGGAAGGCCGACATGGTCGAGCGCCTGGGCGGCAATCGCCATGGCATGGCTGATATAGCGCTGCTTGCGGTCGCCTTCGCCGAGGTTCCAGCGGGTTTCCAGCGCGTCGAGCGCGGCGTCGAGGTTTTCCGGGTTCTCCGCCTTCAGCACCGCGCGCTCGGCCTCATGCGTCTTGCGGTCGGCGTTCTTGACGTCGGTGGCGTTGGCTAGCATCGAGCGGGGCGTCTCCAGGCCGATCTTGCTCATCGCCTGGCGGAACAGCGCGCGGTCCTCGGCCTTGTCGATGGCATGCGCATCGGCGCCGATCATCTCTACTTGATAGCGCTCCAGCACGCCCATGCGGCGCAGCGACAAGGCGGTGTTCAGTGCCGTCTGGCCGCCCATGGTGGGCAGCAGCGCGTCCGGCCGCTCCTTGGCGATGATCTTGGCTACCACTTCGGGCGTGATCGGCTCGATATAGGTGGCGTCGGCCAGCTCCGGATCGGTCATGATGGTGGCCGGATTGGAGTTGACCAGGATGACGCGGAAGCCCTCTTCCTTCAGCGCCTTGCAGGCCTGGGTGCCGGAATAGTCGAACTCGCAAGCCTGGCCGATGACGATGGGGCCGGCCCCGATGATCAGGATCGACTTGATGTCGGTGCGTCTTGGCATATTCGAAAAATCCGTTCGGCGAGCGGCTTGCACGAAAAACCGGGACGGGGAGGACCCGGCCGGTTGTGCTTGCGATTCTGGTATCAGGCTAGGAGGGCCTTATAGGGAAGAGTTTTGCGGGATGTAACCCCGAAAATGAAGGGCAGTAGGGCAGTAGGGCAGTAGGTCAGTAGGTCAGTAGGTCAGTAGGTCAGTAGGTCAGTAGGTGCTTTCTTCCCCTACTGCCTTATTGCCATACTGCCCTATTCCCCTAGAGCCAGCTGGTCCGTTATCTCGAAACGCTCGGAAACGCCGACGCGGATCATGTTCAGCGTGCCCTCACGCGTGAAGCGGAATTCGTCGGGCGAGTCCGATCTGGCCGGCTGGCCATTGTGGAAGATGATGACGCGCGCTCCGCCATCGGGCCAGGTCACGGTCACCGTGCTGTCGCCGTCCTTGCGCGCGACGGTCACCGCGCAACGGGTCATCGGCTGGCCGATGTGGCGTGCGCAGGGGATGCCGCCGGCTGCGTCGGGGGCAGGGCCATCGGATTCGGTGCTCGCCGAGGTCACGAAAGCGAGACCGTAGGCGTCCAGCATGGCGGTCCTGACAATCTCGATCGCGGAAGGCGGGTCGGCCGGCTCGCCGCCGCCCAGGCGCGCCGCTATATCGGGCTGCGGTTCTTCGGGAGGTGGCTGGGGCGCGGCAGAAGCGTCCGCAGGCGCGGCGTCGTCTTCAGGGGGCGACGCTGGATTATTGGGGCTGAGATAGCGTGCGGGCGCCCAGCCGGTTATGTGGGCGTCCTGCGTGTCCTCGACCTTGCACCAAGGATAATTGTTGACGGTCTTGCAGCCGAAATTCTTGACGGCCGAGCCGTTGGGCAGGCGCGCTTCGATCTTGCCGCCCGCTGAAGCGGTGGCGCGAATGTTGAGCAGATCATCCGGCGCGAGGCCGCCGATGATCGAGATGATTGTGCCTGGCGCATCCTGGGCCAGGGCCGGGAGAGCGGCCAGACACAAAGGAGCGGCGATCAGCAGCGTCGATCGGAGCGTGACTTTGCGCTTCATCCCTCGGCCATGCACTTCAATCGTGGTGCTCGATCCTGGATACGAGTTGCAGCTCAATCCTGGATATAAGCTCCCTCAATCCTGGATATGAGCTGCGCTCAATCCTTTATAAAACCGGTCCGCAGCGCTCGCGCCCATTCCGGCCTCCCCGCTTGTTCGGCCTGCTTTGCGGCGGCTTCATGGTCGTAGTCAACGGCGATGCTCTCGAAGCGGCTGGGACTGCCGTCCTTGCCGAGCTCGACAATTGCGTAGCGGGCGTGCGGTGAGCCTTGCTCCGAGACATGCGCCGGCGGCGTGTCGTCGTCATAGGCCGGGCAGCCGATGCTGCCGGGATTGAAGATGACCGGACCGCCGGGGATGCGGATGAGCTCGTTGCGGTGGCTGTGGCCACACAGCACCAGGCGACAGGCCGGATCGAGCGGCTTCAGCCGGCGCCTGATCGCGGCCAGCGGCGCGCGCATCAGCTGGCCGTCGACAATGGCGTCGGCGAGATATTTCTCGTCATGGTCCGGCCGGGCATGGAAGGCGGTGACGCCGGGCGCGATCTCCAATGTCAGCGGCAGGGCCAGCAACGCCTGGCGCTGCGGCGCGGTCAGCCGTTCCTGGGCGTAGCGGTCGGACGGCCACATGGTTTCGTCGGCCGTGTCCTGAGCGACGCGGCGGTCATGATTGCCGCGCACCGTCGGCAGGTTCAGCGCCTGCAACCGTTCCATCGTCTCGCGCGGCCAGAGCGGGCCGGAGACGCAGTCGCCGAGATCGACGGTGATGTCAGCGCCACCACGCCGGTTCAAATCGTCGAGCACGGCATCCAATGCCAGGAGGTTGCCATGGATGTCGGCGAGAACGGCGATGCGCATGCTGTTCAGGCCGAAACCTCAACCTCGGACACGCCGACCGCCGGCAGATCCTTGTCGCCGTCGGCCGCGGCGATCACGCTATCGAGCAGGCCTGGAAAACGCCTGTCGAGGTCGTCGCGGCGCAGCGTGATCAGCCGGCTGGTGCCGACCGCTTCGCTGCGGGTGACACCCGCCTCGCGCAGCTTGGCGAGGTGGTAGCTGAGGTTGGTCTTGGAGGCGAGGTCGAGGAACTTGCTGCAGTTCATCGGCACGCCTTCCTTGCGAGCCAGATAGCGCACGATGGAAAGCCGGGTCGGGTCGCCGAGCACGGCAAGCACGATCGGCAGGCTGATCTGGTCGGCGGTTGGATGGGGCAATGTCATGACCAAGAATTAAGCACAAACGCAACGAACTTCAACGCGGCTCCTTTCCCTGCCTATAGACGCAGCCTCCTTCTTTCGGCCCCGTCCTGACACAGGGCTGTCAGCAGGGTTCAGCTATTTTCTGCCGGCTCGGTTGACATCATGCCCTGTTATGTCCAATTGTTCAATAACTTTTGAACTAAGGACAATTCCCATGGACAAGCGGATCTTCTGGCTGGCGCTCGGGTCGTTCGCGATCTCAACCGAAGGCTTCGTCATCTCAAGCCTTCTTCCCGACATTGCGTCCGATGCCGGCATTTCGGTGCCGCTCGCCGGCTCGCTGATCACCGCCTTCGCGCTTGCCTACGCCATCGGCGCGCCCGTTCTGGCGACGCTGACCGGCGAATGGGACCGGCGGCGCGTCATCCTGTGGACGCTGGTCTTCTTCGTCATCGGCAACATCGTCGCCGCGCTGAGCTCGTCCTTCGAGCTGCTTTTGATCGCGCGCATCGTCATGGCGCTGTCGTCCGGCCTGTTCGCCGCGACCGCGCAAGGCACGGCCGTGGCGCTGGTCGATGACCATCATCGGGCCCGCGCCATCGCTGTCGTCGTCGGCGGCACCACGGTGGCCGTCGCCGTCGGCGCGCCGCTCGGCGCGCTGGTCGCGGCGGTTGC
>NZ_RZRX01000292.1:0-7103 GCF_003997405.1 Mesorhizobium sp. M2A.F.Ca.ET.042.01.1.1 | reverse complement strand
CCTGCAGATGGGCACGCACATCACGCCAGACACTTTCCAGCCGCTGGGCGCTCCTTTCGAGACGTTCGCCGGTGCGGAAGAAATTCCCGTCTAGGGGCGTAACCTCGGCGCGCACCGCTTCGATGACCTCGGCCGCCGCGATATCGGCGCGCGCCGCTGCCGCCGGTCGCAGTCCGGCCTGGCCCAGGGGCCGCGCCTCCCGGCGGAAGGCCTTGCCGGTCCAGCGCCTGGCATGGACGGACGCGCCCTTGCCGGCCCACCAGCCGCTGGCCAGCGCCCAGGAGGAATTGACGGCGCCACCGCCAGAAACCGCGCCGGTCATGATCTCCCGGCTGGCGGCGTCGCCCGCGACATAGAGCCCAGGCACGCCGGTGGCGCAATCGTCGGAGACGATGTCGATGCCTCCGGTGCCGCGCACCGTGCCTTCGGCGCGCAACGTGATACGGAACAGTTCGGCGAAGGGATCGATGCCGGCCCGGTCATAGGGCACGAAGCAGTTCGGCTGTCCCTGCCGCAGCCAGCCCTGCAGCGCCGGCTCGGCCTGGTCGAGCCGCGCATAGACCGGTCCTTCGATCAGCGCGCGCGCCACCTCGTTCTCGCGCTCGCCGATGCCGTTGCGCAATGGCTCGCCGGTTGGCCCGACGATCGGCGACCCGTCCTCGCGATAAAACGACGCCCAGCGAAATGGCAGGCCCTTGTTCAGCGAGGAACCATGGGGAGCCAGCGTGTACTTGCCCGTGAATTCCATGCCGGACAGGCTGGCGCCGGCTTCCGCCGCCATCAGGTAGCCGTCGCCGGTCAGGCCGGTGCCGCCGAGTATCCGCTCGCGAAAGGCACAGCCGCCGGTTGCCAGCACCACGGCGTTGGCATCGACGCGCCAGTCGTGGCCCGCTTGCCGGGCAAGACCAGCCGCGCCGACGATGGCATCGCCATCCGAGAGCAACTCGAGCGCCGGGTGATGGTCCAGCACGGTGACGCCGGCCATCAGCACACGCCGGCGCATGAAGCGCATGTAGTCGGGACCGCGCAAATTGGCGATGTAGAGCCGCCCGTCATCCTCGCTTGGGAACGGATATCCCCATTCCGAAAGCTTCAGGAGGTTTTGATAGGCCGTATCGACGCAGCGCAGCATCCAGCGCTGGTCGGCGAGTTCGCCGGTGCGCTGCCAGCGTCGCTCCACCACCGCATGCCGATTCTCGCCCGGCGGCACGCACCACGTTCCGGTGTTCGATGGCGCGGTGGCGCCGCTGGTGCCGAGATAGCCTTTGTCGGCGAGCACCACCTTGGCGCCGCTTTCAGCCGCCGCGACCGCCGCCCACGCTGCCGAAGGCCCGCCGCCAAGCACCAGCACGTCGGCTTGCAGATGCAGGCTGTCGGAAGCGGATCGTTGTGGCTGGGGCATGGCTACGCGGCAATGAGGCAATGAATGCGGGATCTGCTTCAGGCGGCGCGGGCAGCGCCGGAGAACCACGCCGGCTCATTGCCGGCGCTCCACTTGATGTTGCAACCGATCGACGGCGCCTGGCTCGCGGCGGGCCTGCCGCCCTCAAGCACCGTGTCCACCGCCGCGCGCAGATCGGCACCCGTCACCGGCTTGCCATTGCCCGGCCGCGCGTCATCGAACTGGCCGTGATAGGCAAGCCTGCGGTCGGACCCGAACAGGAAGAAATCAGGCGTGCAGGCCGCGCCGTAGGCCTTCGCCGTCTGCTGCGATGCGTCCTTGAGGTAGGGGAAGGAATAGCCGAATTTTTCGACCTCCTCGCCGATGCGGGCCAGCGTCTCCTCGGGATGCGCCTCATGGTCGTTGGCGTTGATCGCCACAACCTGCAGGCCCTTGGCGGCATAGTCCCTGGCGAAAGCCGCGAACGCCTCGCGGATCAGCACGACGAAGGGACAGCGATTGGAAATGAAGGCGACAAGCAGCGCCGGCTTGGCATCGAAATCGCCGAGGCGGTGCAGGACGCCCTGTGCGTCGGGCAGGATGAAATCGGCGGCCCGTGTGCCGAGCTCGATGGGGTTGGATTCGGTTTTCGGCATGGAAGCTCTCCCGGTCTCGCTCACGGGACAAACGACGCCGCCAGGCGGCCGCAGTTAGTCTATAAATTTAGTAGAATTATAGGCCGTTATGCCGCTTCGGGGTCAACCGTGAGTGGTAGAATTTCCTGCCAATATTCGGGTAACGCCGGCAAACCTGTTCGGTCGCAGCGCCTGCCGGAGAAAAACACCCGATGGCACTGTCCTTGCGGCGCGGAGCGCCAGGCGCGGCGCCATCAACGCGGGCCGCTGGCAATATGCCGTGCCGGCTTCAAGCCGCGATCAGCACCGTGCTGTCCGGCGACCAGCTAAGCACGACCAGCTGACCTTCGGCCAACCTTTCGGCCCCGGTGTTCTGGACGATCACCTTGAGCGTCTGGCCATCGCGGTCGACGAAATAGGTGCTGTTGTTACCTGCGAAGATGCGCTTCGAGACCTGCCCCGTGAGCATGTTGGCACCGGCTGGATCGGGCTTTGCCGCGCCGGTCGAAATCCGGATGCGCTCGGGCCGGACGGCGCAGCTTGCCTTGGCGCCGGCCGGCACCGAGGCACCTGTCGAAGCCCCGATCGTCGTGCCGTCGGGCAGCTTGATCCCGGAGCCGGTCGCATCGCCGCGAAAGATGTTGGCGTCGCCGAGGAAGGTTGCGGCGAACTCGCTTTGCGGCCTGTCGTAGATCTCTTCCGGCGGCCCTTCCTGCACCAGCCGGCCGTCACGCAATATGCCGATGCGGTCGCTCATCGTCAGCGCCTCTTCCTGGTCGTGGGTGACGAAGATGGTGGTGATGCCGATCTCGCGCTGGATGCGCTTCAGCTCGATCTGCATGTCAACGCGCAGCGCCTTGTCGAGCGCGCCGAGCGGCTCGTCGAGCAGGAGCACGCGCGGCTTGGTGACGATGGCCCGCGCCAGCGCCACGCGTTGGCGCTGGCCGCCGGAGAGCTGGTGCGGCTTGCGCCCGCCGAGCTTGCCGAGTTGCACGAGGTCGAGCGCGCGCTGCACTTCCGCGGCAATCGTCGCTTTCGGCTCGCCGCGCACCGAGAGGCCAAATGCGACATTGTCGGCGACGCTCATATTCGGGAACAGCGCATAGTTCTGGAACACCATGCCGATGCGGCGCTTCTCGACCGGCACCCGCTCGACGCTTTCGCCACCGATGGCGATGCGCCCAGCATCCGGAAAATCGAAGCCGGCGATCTGGCGCAGCAGCGTGGTCTTGCCGCTGCCGGACGGCCCGAGCAGCGCATAGAAGCCGCCATCGGCGAAATCGATCGAGACATCGTCCAGCGCCTTGTGCGCGCCGAAACTGCGGGAGACGTTCGCGACCTGGACGCCAGCCATTATTTCTCCCCGCCGAATTTGAAGAAACGCGCCGTGAGCAGCATCAGCGCCATCGACACGACGATGATGATCGTCGAGACCGCATTGATCTCGGGCGTGAAACCTTTGCGGATCGCGGCGTAGATTTCGACCGGCAGCGTCGTCTGGCCAGGCGTCGACAGGAAGTAGGAGACCACGAACTGGTCGAACGACACCGCGAAGGCGAACAGCCCGCCGGCGATCACGCCGGGCATGATCCAAGGCAAGGTCACGCGCATGGTCACCTGCCACTGGTTGGCGCCGAGCGAGCGCGCCGCCTCCTCCAGCTCCGGCGCGAAGGTCTGCAGCCGGGCCGACACGACGACAATGACGTAAGGCAGCGCGAGCGCGACATGGCCGAGCAGGATGGCGATGAGCCCGCGGCCGATGCCGACTCCGAAGAAGAAGATCAGCATCGCCGTGCCGGTGATCAGCCATGGAATGGCGATCGGCGGGAAGAGCAGCGCCTGCAGGACTTTCTTGCCGCGGAACTCGTATCGGTAGAGCGCGAGCGAGGCCATCGAGCCGAGCACCGTCGAGATCAAAGTGGTGATGATTGCGATCTCGATGCTGTTCCAGGTCGCCGCGATCAGCTGGTCGTTCTGCCAGAGCGAGGCATACCAGTCCGTCGTCCACTCGAACGGCAATTGGTAGAAGGGCGAGGCGTTGAAGGACATCGCCGCCATGATGATGATCGGCAAATAGAGGAAGCCGAGCAAAAGCACGATGTAGAAGCGCCCGAGCCCTTCGAGGATGCGCGTCGTTGCCATCAGCCTGCCCTCCGCAAGACCGGCGCGGCCAGCGCCAGGATGATCAGCACGACGGCGAGCAGGATGAAGGAAAGTGCTGCGCCCAGCGGCCAGTTGAAGACCGCGACGAACTGGTCCTCGATGACCGTGCCGTAGAAGGTGCCGGTGCGCCCACCGAGGATGCGCGGCTCCATGAAAGAACCGACCACCGGCACGAAAATCAGCGCGGCACCGGCGATCAGCCCAGGCATCGACAGCGGGATGATCACCCGCCACAGCACCTGCCGCCGCGATGCGCCGAGCGAGCGGCCGGCCTCGATCAGCGAGTCGTCGATCGCCTGCAGCGTGAGATAGCAGGTCAGCACCATGTAGGGCACATAGGAGTGCACCAGGCCGATGATGACGGCGGGATAGGAATACATGAGATCGATGTTGATCTTGAACGGCAGAACGGCGTTGAGCGCCGTGTCGAGGATGCCGCCTTCGCGCAGCACCATCGCCCAGGAGAAGATGCGCACAAGGCCGTTCGACCAGAAGGGCAGGATGACGAGCAGGAAGATCGCCTCGCGGCTGCGCCCCTTCAGCACCTTGGCCAGAACATAGGCTGCCGGGTAGCCGATTACGACGCACCACAGCGTCACCTCGAGGCCGAGCCGCAGGGAGGCGAACAGAAGCGTCGAATAGAGGCTCTGCGAGAAGAAGGCGGCGTAATTGCCGAGTGTGAACGACCATTCCTTTCCGGCCAGCGGCAGGTCGGTCATGAAGGAGAAGAAGACCATGGCCGACAGCGGCAGGAAGATCGCCACTGTCAGCCACAGATAGGCGGGAAGGAGAAGCGGCAGGGCCGGCTTCAGTCCGCGGCGCGAACCGATCGCAAGCTGGTCAGCCATCCCGCCTCTCCTCCCCGAAAGACTCGATTACTTCACGTTGACCTTGAGCTCCTGCCACAGCGCCAGATACTTCTCGCGCTGCTCGTCGGTGACCGGCGCCTGGAACTGGATGCGCTTGGCGACATCCGGGCTGCCCATGACCTTGCGGTTGAAGGCATCCTCCGGCAGCGCGTCGACCGCCTTGGTGTTGGCCGAAACCGGCGCGCCGACCTTGGTGACCCATTCGACATAGAACTTCGGATCGATCATGTAGTTGATGAAGGCCTCGGCGCCGGCAACGTTTTTCGAGCCGACGGGAATCGAGAAGGCGTCGAGCCAGGCGACGGCACCCTCTTGCGGGATGACGAGGGAGACCGGCAGCTTGAAATGCGTCTTGGCGCGATCGGCCGAGCCGCTCCAATAGGTGCCGATGTCGATCTGGTTGGAAGCGACCATCTGGTTCCAGTCGTTCTCCGAGCTCCAGAAGGTCTTGATTTGCGGCATCAGCGAGGTGAGCTTCGCCTTGACCGCATCCATATCCTTGATGTCGTTGATGTTCTGACCCGACGCGATCGCGCCGAACTGCACCGCCTCGACCGCGTCGTCGCGGATGATGACGCGGCCCTTATGCGCCGGGTCCCACATCTCGGCGATCGACGTCGGCGGCTTGTCGAAGGACTTGTCGTTGATGGCCAGCGCGGTCAGGCCCCACACCCACGGCACGCCATAGACCTTGCCGTCATGGTTGAGCATCGGCGAGCCGGCCTTGTCCTTGGCGATATCGGCATAGTTGGAGAGCTTCGAGACGTCGATCGGCTGGATCAGCTTGCCGGCCATCGCCTGGTCGTTGAAGGCGGCGTTGATCATGACGACGTCGTAGAGGCCGGGATTGGTGCGGATCTTGGTCAGCATCTCCTGTTCGGAGTTGAAGAAGTCGTTGACCACCTTAAAGCCGGTCGCCTTCTCGAAATTGGCGACGGCCCACGGCTCGTCGGCGCCGTAGCCTTTCCAGTTGAGCACATGCACTTCCTCGGCTGCTTGTGCGGCAAACGTGAATGCGGAGACGAAGACGGCGGTGGCCGTCAGAAAAGCGGTCAGTCTGGGCATGCGCATGTTCTTTTCCTCTCATTGTTTGCCCGATTGACGGGCTTGTTAAGTTGCAGTCGCTTCCGCCCGGCCAGGCGCGGTCATCGCTTCGCCGCGCTCGGTCAGGAACCCCTGGATCTCCATGTCGGTCGGCGCCGAGGACCCGCCATGGCGGGTGACCGAAAGCGCGGCGGCGGCATTCGCGTAGCGAGCCGCCTCGCAAGGCGACATGCCGCGCGAAAGGCCACTGACGAAGGCGCCGATATGCGTGTCGCCGGCCCCGTTCGTGTCGACGGCCTTCACCTCGAAACCGGGAACCGCGCGCGTGCCGCCATCGGCCATGCGCACCAGGCAGCCATGCGCGCCGGCGCGGATGACGACACCTTCGGCGCTGGGGCAATGCTCGGCCAGCAATCGTATGGCGACGGTCTGGGCGTCGCCGGCGCCGGCAATCTCTGCGGCCTCATTGGTGTTGCAGCTCAGCCAGGTCGTGCGCGCCAAAACCCTGCCCAGGATCGGGCGCGGAATATCGGCGATCACCGGCGTCGGATCGAAGAGGAAAGGAATGCCGTCCGGCAGCGCCTCGATCCAGTGGGCCAGCGCATCGCGGCTGCCGGGATAGCTCAGCGTGTAACCCGAGGTGAAAACCCAATCGCCCGAAAGGACTTGGACCGGCTTCATCATGTCCGGCGTCAGCCGGCTCTCGGCGCCCGGCCAGGAAACGAAGGTGCGCTCCGCGTCACCGCTGATCATGGCCACGCAATTGCCGCTGTCCATCAAGGGCGACGGCGGGGTCAGCGTCTCGATGCCTTCGGCGGCGAAGGCGGCGCGCAGGAAGTCTCCGTCCGGCCCGGTGCCGAGCTGGCCGCCGAACACAACTTTCATCCCGGTGCGGCTCGCCGCGGCCATCATGTTGAAGCCGCCGCCGGCACGGAAAAGACCGCGTCAGCTTACGCCCGCGTCGCCGGCGGCCGGCAACGCATCGATGCGGTAGACGTAATCCACCACCGC
>NZ_RZRX01000291.1:0-7262 GCF_003997405.1 Mesorhizobium sp. M2A.F.Ca.ET.042.01.1.1 | reverse complement strand
TAGACGATCTCGGTGATCGATCCGCCTATGGAGGCGATGCGCGAGGAGTCGGAAAAGACCACCGTGCCTTCTTCGGCCCTGGCTGGCTGGATGGCGACGGCAAGCAGGACACCGAGCATCGGCGCAAGCGCCGCGCGGAAACTGAGAACAAAGCGCATTGGGTGCTACCTTATGCAGCGGTGGGGCTTGGGATGCGGGGCAGGTTCTCGGCCAGGAAACGCCATTCTTCCCGCTCGCCTTCGCCTTCATGGCGCTTGCCGAAGAACTGGATGATCATGCTGCCATTGGCATCGTAGGCCTCCAGTGAGGTGACGTGGCCGTCCTTGGTCGGCTTGCGCACCGCCCAGACCTCGTGGATGTGATCGGTCCTCAGATGCAGGTGGAAGGTCTCGTCGAGCACATTGATCCACGGTCCCATCGGCTTGACCGACTTGATCGAGCCGGAATGGATCTGGATGCAGCCGCGATTGCCCACGAAGCACATGATCGGCATCCCGCCTGCGGCGGCGTGATGGAACATGGCGCTCACCGCATCATTGTCGAGCAGCCAGGCATAGTCCTGCCCCACCATGCGCACCGCCTCGCGGCGGCTGAGCTTCAACGTCTTCAGCATACCGAAGAACTGATGCACGTCGGTGAGCCGGCTCCAGCGGTCGCGCAGATCGTCGATCGAGGCAACCGAAGCCTGGCCCTCACCTCCCGCTTCCGCGGCGCTTGGGAAGATCGCGACGGTCGGTTCCTGGTTCGATGATCCGAGGCTCGCCACCAGCTTCTGGTAGGCATAGAGGCTGGATGCTGGCTTCAGATGCACCTTGTGCACCGCCTCGCCCGCTGCGTCGAAGAACTGCAGGCTGCGGCGGATTTCGTCGCCGTCGCGCTTCTCGACGGCAAAGCCATGCGCCCAGACCTTCGGGAAGATTCGCAGGTCGATGTTTTCGCCAAGCACCATGGCGTTGTGGTTGCCGGTGACGACCTTGTCGTAGATGCCGATCTTTTCATGCACGGCGCTTTCGTTGCGGGTCAGCGCCATCACCTCGCCGACCGCCTCGAGGCCGGTCAGAAGGTCGTTGACGCGCGGCTCGACTCGCACCGCGCCGATGCCGCAATGCGCCGCGACCAGTTCCGCTTCCGAAATGCCCAATTGCGCCGAGAGATCGCGCTCCCGCATTTTCGGATTTTCTTCCCGCGCCCGCCGGATTTCCTCCGGCGACGGCTTAACGCGCTGGTCCATGTCGTCCACCTGTATTGCCTGATGTTCGTCTATCGCCCGCCGACGGCGGTCACTTGTTGAGGATCAGCTTGCCCTGGCGGGTGATCTTCAGGCGGTAGAGTGCGCCGTGATGCTCGATGCCGATCTCATGCTCGCCCTGGAACAGTGTGTTGCTGGACAGCGTTCTCACCGCCAGCGGCACCCGTTCGTAACGCATCTGCGTCTCTTCCGGGCGGCGGACGCGATAGCGGAAATCGTTGGGATTGTGCGTGTTCATCGGGTCGGTCCCTTTCCTCTGACGGCCACCGTGGCCGCAGCCTCATAAAATGCCGATTCAATTCTTGACTCGAATAATCATGTTTACTAGTCAGTGCATTACCGGACTAAATGAGTCAACATTTAAGACGCCGGACGTGATCAAAAATGCGAGCGAGCCATTGGCCAGCCAGCTACGAGCCTGAAAATCTGGAGTTGGGGCATGGGGTTGGTGACTTGGGGACGAACGGACCTGGCGGGCGAGAACGCAGGTTCGGGCTTCCGATCGATGGCGAGCGGCATTGCCATCTTGATGGCCGGAGCGGCGGCGATCGCGCTCAACGTATCGGCGGCAAAAGCGCAACAGGCCACGCAGCCGGCGACGAGCCAGCAGGCCGATCAGAAAAAGAAGGCTGACGAGAAGGCCGCTGCCGAAGGAACCTTGCTCGACAAGATCCTCGTCATCAGCCGCACCGGCGAGACGGCGATCCAATCGCTGGCCTCAGCCAGCCATGTCGATCAGGAGCAGCTCGACCGCCGCATGGCGACGACGCCGAACGAGATGCTGCTCGGCGTGCCCGGCGTCGCCGTGCAGGCCGACGCGCGCCGCGTCTCTTCGAGCATCAATATCCGCGGCCTGCAGGATTTCGGCCGCGTCGCGGTGATCGTTGACGGCGCCAGGCAGGATTTCCAGCGCTCGGACCACGGCACGCAGTCGACCTTCTATGTCGATCCTGAGCTCATCAAGTCGGTCGACGTGATCCGTGGCCCGGTCGCCAACACCTACGGCTCCGGCGCCATCGGCGGCGTCGTCTTCTTCGACACCAAGGACGCCACCGATTTCCTCAAGCCGGAAGAGACCTGGGCCGGCTCGCTGACCGGACGCTACGAGAGCAACGGCAAGGGCTGGACCACCAGCGCCACCGGCGCCTACAAGATCAACGACAACTGGGACGTTCTCGGCAACATCGTCTACCGCGACTATGGCGACTACAAGAACGGCGGCGGCGACACCGTTGCCGGCACCGGGTTCGACGTGCTGAGCGGCCTGCTCAAGACCACCATCCGCCCGACCGAGAACAGCGAATTGAAATTGGGTTGGGTCGGCTCCAAGGATGGCTGGACCGAGACCAGCGGCGGCGTGCCGGCCAACGATGTCGACCTCAAGTCGAACACCTTCACGGCCCGCTACAACATCACCGACGATGCCAAGAGCTGGCTCGACCTCCACATCAACGCTTCCTACAACAAGACGCTTCTCGACCTGACGACGCTCACCGCGCAGAACCGCTTCGATCCGACCACCGGCCTGCCCGTGGTGCTGCCGCCCGGCTCACTGTCGACCTTCGATGTCGGCACGACCGGCATCGACATCTGGAACACCTCGCGGTTCGAGACGGCGAGCGTCGCGCATGAGCTGACTTATGGCGGCGACTGGGTTGGCGACGATGTCGATACCGGCGGCAGCGCCGGCGGCGACAGTTTTTATACACCGTCGGGCAAGCGCAACGTCTCCGGCGCCTACATCCAGGACAAGCTGACCTGGGAATGGCTCGAGGTCATTGGCGGCCTGCGCTACGACAATTACAGCCTGAAGGACGACACGAACGAGACCTCCGGCGACCGGATTTCGCCGCGCGTCACCATCGGCGTCTCGCCCTTCGAAAGCGTCGGCCTGGCAGGCCTGCAGTTCTACGGCACCTACGCGGAAGGCTATCGCTCGCCCTCGCTGACCGAGACGTTGATCAGCGGCAACCATCCCGCTGGCGTCAGCTTCCCGTTCCTGCCCAACCCGAACCTCAAGCCCGAGACCGGCAAGACCGTCGAGTTCGGCGTCAACTACAAGCAGAACGACATCATCGAGGGCGGCGACGCGCTGCGGCTCAAGGCTGCCTACTTCAACAACAATGTCGACGACTACATCGACGGCGTGACGCTCTCGCCCTTCGATCCGACCAGCGGCTGCCCGTTCGGCCCGGGCATTCCGATCTGCTTCCAGTACCAGAACTTCGCCAAGGCCAAGATCAACGGCTTCGAGCTGGAAAGCGTCTACGACGCCGGCTGGGGCTATGCCGGCCTGTCGGCCTCCATCATCAACGGCCACACCATCTCTTATGAGGGCGGGCGCGCTGACCTTGCCACCATCCCCTCCTCGCAGGTCACCGCCCAGCTCGGCCTGCGCTTCCTCGAGGACAAGCTGACGGTCGGCGGCGAGGTGCAGTATAACGGCAAGCCGAAGGGCAATGCGGTGGCCAAGGACTATACGCTGGTGAACGCCTTCGCCAGCTATCAGGCGACCGACAACTTCAAGGTCGATTTCCGCGCCGACAATCTGTTCGACGTCAAATACACCAACCCGCTCAACGGCAGCACGACCGCCGTCCTCTACGAACCCGGCGTCACGCTGAAGCTCGCGGCAACCATGCGCTTTGGAGGCTAAGCGAAACATGAAACGCTTGATGACATCCCTTCGTCTGCTGACCTCGACGTTCGCGATGTCGCTTGCGATGGTGCCGGCGTGGGCCCAGTCCGCGCCGGCTCCGGCCCCAGCTTCGGTATTGAGTTTCGAGCTCAATGCCGCGCAGCCTTCGGAAAAAGGCTGTCGGCTGACCTTCGTTGTCAACAACGCGCTCGGCGCCGACCTGTCCAAGGCGGCTTTCGAGATCGCGCTGTTCAACGAGGCGGGCGTCGTCGACCGCCTCACCGTGCTCGATTTCAAGGACCTGCCGGCCGGCAAGACCAAGGTCACCCGCTTCGACCTTTCCGGCGTCGACTGCGGCAAGCTCAGCCGCGTGCTGATCAACAGCGCGACCGAATGCGCCGGCAGTGGCGTCGACCCCGCAGCCTGCATGCGCGCTTTGAAGACCTCGACCAGGACCGCCATCGCTTTCGGGGTCTGACAAGCTGTTGGGCTTCGAACCGGCACGCAACGCCTTTGTACAAGCCCCGGTCGGCATAGGCCTGGCGCTGCCTGCGGCAACCGATCTTGATTTGACAAGGACGCGTCGCTTGCCGCAGGTCTCCTCGCGAGCCATGCAGGACATCGACCCCCTCTCCGACGCCGACAGCGAACCGGCGATCCCGCCGGCCGAGCCGCAGCAACGGCAGTCGGCGCAAGACCGCAAATGGCCGGTGGCTATTGTCGCCTCCGGCTTCCTCCATGCCGCCGCCGCGGCGGCGTTTTTCATCGCGCCTGCCGGAACATTCGACCCCCTGGATGCGATCCAGGCCGAAGGCAGCAGCCAGTCAGGCGCCGACGCCCAGGGCAGCGCCCTCAATGACGCGATGTCCGGCACGGTGGATGTAACCTTGGTGGCGGACCCGCAGCCGGTGAAGCGCCAAGCGGTCCAGCCCACTCCGCCGGCCGAAGCGCCGCAACCGGCCAGCCAACCTGTAACGCCTCAGCCTCCGGCTGAAGCCGCCCAGGAGCCTGCTTCCACGCCCGATATGCTGACGGCCGCCACAGCGCGCCAAGATGATCAGAGCGTGCCCATGGCCGGCGAACCAACGCCTGCGATCGAGCCGCAAAGCGCCGACGCGTCGCCTGCCGAACCCGAACACCCACCGGCCCCGGCCGCAACGTCGAGCGCACCGGCAGGATCGGGCCAACCCGTTGAGACGCGCGGCACGGAAACAGCGGATGGCGACGCACGCGATGCGCCGACCATAGCCAGCAAGGGTAAGATGAAGGCCGCCGCCGGCAATGCCCTGGAATCCCGCTACAGCGGCGAAATTCAAAAGAGGCTTGCCCGCGCCAACCGCCGCGTTTCGAAATCGGTCCAGGCAAAGGCCCGCAACAACGCCAGGGTCGTTTTCGTGGTCGCGGCCGACGGCAGCATAAGCGACCTGCAGCTCGCCGAAAGTTCCGGCTCCGCCGAGCTCGATCAATTCGCTTTGACGCTGGTGCGCAAGCAGGCACCGTTCCCTCCCATTCCACCCGAGACAGGAAGATCAAGTTGGGTGTTTAAAGCGCGGATCGGTCCCTTCTGAAGTCTCGGTTGAAGCCATCCTGAACGCCACAATTCATGCAATTCGAAAGGAAACCAATGTACATCGCCATGAACCGCTTCAAGGTCCAGAACGGCTCGGAAGAAGCCTTCGAGGACGTCTGGAAAAACCGCGATTCCAGCCTCTCGGAAATGAAGGGTTTCAGGGAATTCCACCTGCTGCGCGGGCCGGTCAACGAGACCGAGGGCTACACGCTGTTTGCCTCGCACACGGTCTGGGCAAGCCAGGAGGATTTCGTCGCCTGGACGAAGTCGGAAAACTTCCGCGCCGCCCATCGCAACGCCGGCGGCTCGAAGGTTCATTACCTCGGCCACCCTCAGTTCGAAGGGTTTTCGGTCGTCGAAGGCGCTTGAACGCGCCTCCGCCTAACTCGTCTCGAACCGACTACGCGGCGGCAAGCAGGCTGGCGTTCCCACCTGCCGCTGTCGTGTCGACGCAGACCGCGCGCTCATGCGCGTAAGCCGCGGGGTTCAGCACCTCGCTGACCAGAGGCACGATCGGTCCCGCGCGGTCGGCAATCACCTTGCGCACGATGCGCGCCGCTTCCGGCGTGCCGGAAAAGGCAACGACGTCGACGCGCAGCGAGCGAGCTTCGACCGGATCGGGCCGGCCATCGATGGCCGAGAGCGGCAGGCCCTTGCCGGTCAGCGCCGAGAGCGCCGCAGGCGCGCCCGGCGCGACCGCCAGAACCGCATTGCCGGCCGCGAGCGCCTGGATCGTCTGGGCAAGCAGCGTCTCGGCATCAGGGCCGAGGCAAAGCACCCGGCCGCGTGGCGCCAGCGACAGCGTGTTGGCCTCGCCGGTCGGCCCGGGCAGGTCGACCTGGCCGAAATCGAGGCTGGCGGCCGCGGCGATCGCCGCCGCGCCCTTGCCGCGCAGGTGCTTCCTCAGGATCGCCACGCGGTCCGGCCGCATCGACCAGCCGCCCAGCGTCGGGTCCGGCAGATTGTCGGCGAGTTCCGTCGCGGTCACCTTGTGGCCATCGACAACCTCGGTTCCGGCCTCAGGCCCCTTGCGGAAACGGCGCAGGTAATGCGGGCCGCCGGCCTTCGGGCCGGTGCCCGAAAGCCCCTCACCGCCGAAGGGCTGCGAGCCGACGACGGCGCCGATCTGGTTGCGGTTGACATAGATGTTGCCGGCATGGATGCCGTCGACGAAATGCTGGACCCGGCCCTCGATGCGCGTGTGCAGGCCGAAGGTGAGGCCGTAACCCTTGCGGTTGATGGCGGCGATGACCTGGTCGATCTCGTCGGCATCGAAAGTCGCGACATGCAGCACCGGGCCGAACACTTCGCGCTCCATCTCTTCGATGCCCTTGACGCGGAAGACATGCGGCGCGACGAAGCGGCCGGTGGCCGGAGCTTCGATCCTGGCGATCAGCCGGCCCTCCAGCCCCTTCTTCTTGCAATAGTCACTGATCGAAGCCTGCGCCTCGTCGTCGATGACCGGGCCGACATCGGTTGAGATGGCCCAGGGATTGCCCACGTTGAGCGCTTCCATCGCGCCCTTCAGCATCTCCAGCATCTTCTTCTCGACGTCCTTTTGGACGTAGAGCACGCGCAGCGCCGAGCAGCGCTGGCCGGCGCTCTGGAAAGCCGACGCCAGGATGTCGCGCACCGCCTGCTCCGGCAGCGCGGTGGAATCGACGATCATCGCATTCAAGCCACCAGTCTCGGCGATCAACATCGCATCGGGCGCCGCGGTCTCGGCCAGCTGCTTCTCGATCAGCTTGGCGACCTCGGTCGAGCCGGTGAAGCAGACGCCGGCGATGCGCGGGTCGGCGGTGAGC
>NZ_RZRX01000290.1:0-7332 GCF_003997405.1 Mesorhizobium sp. M2A.F.Ca.ET.042.01.1.1 | reverse complement strand
GCCATGCACGATGCGATGCCCGACCCGGCCCACCCGGCGCAGGAGGCCGCGGTCCGCAAGATAGGACGCAACGGCTTCGAACGCCGTGCCGATGGAGATCGGCTGTTCGCCAAGGCTCCTGTCGAACGGCGGCGTCATTGCCGTGGGCGCGACGTGGAGCCGGGGCCGCTCGCCGATCGACGAGACGCTGCCACGCACCAGCAGATGGAGTTCGTCGCGCCATTGGAAAACGGCGAACTTCAGGCTTGATGAGCCGCCATTGAGGACGAGAATTGCATCGGTCATGGCCGGCCGGTCCCCGCCGCTTTTGCAAGCCCGATCCTCTCAGCCCGGCGCCTCGTCATCGATTACCGCTCCCACTTCCAGCCGAGTATCTCGGGCATGTCCTGCCCGTGCTTGCGGATATAGGCTGCGTGCTCGATCAGCTTGCCTTCCATGGCCTGCCTCAGCTGGATGTGCGCGCCGGCCGGCTCGGGAATGCGGTCGAGCACGCCGAGCACGAGATGATAGCGGTCGAGCCCGTTCAGCACGGTCATGTCGAACGGCGTCGTCGTCGTCCCTTCCTCATTGTAGCCGCGCACATGGATGTTGTCGTGATTGGTCCGCCGGTAGGTCAGGCGGTGGATCGTCCACGGATAGCCGTGATAGGCGAAGATGACAGGCTTGTCCCTGGTGAACAACGCGTCGAACTCGTGGTCCGACAGCCCATGCGGGTGATGTTCCTTCGGCTGCAGCGTCATCAGATCGACAATGTTCACCACACGGACCTTGAGGTCGGGAATGTGGCGCCTCAGGATTTGAACGGCGGCCAGCGTCTCGAGCGTCGGCACGTCGCCGGCGCAGGCCATCACCACATCCGGCTCGGCCCCGCCGTCGGTCGATGCCCACTCCCATATGCCGATGCCGGCGCCGCAGTGGACTTTCGCCTCGTCGATGGACAGCCACTGCCAGGAATTGGCCTTGCCGGCGACGATGACGTTGATGCGGTTCCATGTCTTAAGCACATGGTCGGTCACGCAAAGCAGGCTGTTGGCGTCCGCCGGCAAGTAGACGCGCACGACGTCCGCCTTCTTGTTCAGCGCCACGTCGATGAAGCCTGGATCCTGATGGCTGAAGCCATTGTGCTCCTGCTGCCAGACATGGCTGGACAACAGATAGTTCAGCGAAGCGATCGGCCGCCGCCAGGCGAGCTTGCGGCAGGCATCCAGCCATTTCGCATGCTGGTTGAACATGGAATCGACGATGTGAGTGAAGGCCTCGTAGCAGGAGAAGAAGCCGTGGCGCCCGGTGAGCAGGTAACCTTCCAGCCAACCCTGGCACGTATGCTCGGATAGAATTTCCAGAACCCTGCCTTCCCGCGCCAGATGGACATCCTCGGGAAGGATCTCTTCCATCCAGGCGCGCTCCGTCACCTCGAAGACATCCTGCCACCGGTTCGAGGCCGTCTCGTCGGGGCCGACGATGCGGAAGTTCCTGGCAGCCCGGTTCAACCTCATGACGTCGCGCAGGAAGCTGCCCATGACACGGGTCGACTCCGCCTTGACGCCGCCGGGCCGCTCGACCGGGACGGCATGCTCATCCAGGCCCGGCAGTTCGAGAGACCGGCGCAGCAGGCCGCCATTGGCATGCGGATTGGCGCTCATACGCCTGTCACCTTGCGGCGCGGTGGCGCGGATCGCGGCCAGGGGCGCGCCGGCGGCATCGAAAAGCTCTTCGGGCCGGTAGCTCCTCATCCACGCCTCAAGCATCCTCAGATGCTCGGGGTTTTCGGCCAGGCCGGAAAGCGGGACTTGATGGGCGCGCCAGAATCCCTCGGTCTTCAGCCCGTCGACCTCCTTCGGACCGGTCCAGCCCTTCGGGCTTCGCAGCACGATCATCGGCCATTTCGGCCGCGGCTGCGCGGTCTTCGCGCCGTTGCGGGCCGCATCCTGGATCGCCTGGATGCGGTCGAGCGCATCGTCGAGCACGACCGCCATCCGCTCATGCATCAACGCCGGATCGTCACCTTCGACGAACAGCGGCTCGTAACCGTAGCCGACGAACAGCGCACGCAGCTCTTCCTCGGGGATACGGGCCAGAATGGTGGGATTGGCGATCTTGTAGCCGTTGAGGTGGAGGATCGGCAGCACCGCGCCGTCAAGCGCCGGGTTGAGGAACTTGTTGGAATGCCAGGAGGTGGCGAGCGGCCCGGTTTCCGCCTCGCCGTCGCCGACGACGCAGGCGACGACAAGGTCCGGGTTGTCGAAGGCCGCTCCATAAGCGTGCGAGAGCGCGTAGCCAAGCTCGCCGCCTTCATGGATCGAGCCGGGCACATCAGGCGCCGCATGGCTCGGGATGCCGCCAGGAAACGAGAACTGGCGGAAGAGCTTCTTCATTCCGGCCTCGCCCAGCGCAATGTCCGGATTGGTCTCGCTGTATGTGCCCTCGAGATAGGTGTTGGCCACCATCGCCGGCCCGCCATGGCCGGGACCGCAGACATAGATGACATTGGCATCGCGTTGCCTGATGGCGCGATTGAGATGCGCATAGATGAAGCTGAGACCAGGCGAGGTCCCCCAGTGGCCGAGCAGCCTTGGCTTGACATGATCCAGCCGAAGGGGTTCGCGAAGCAGCGGATTGTCGAGCAGATAGATCTGCCCGATGGTCAGGTAGTTGGCGGCACGCCAGTAGGCATCGATGTCTTGCAGTTCCTGCGCGGACAAACGATTGGCGCTGGGATGCTCGGTCATTTCCGACTCCTTCGCTGGGTTGAACCGATGCGGATGAAGCACAACGCATCAACGCTGCCACCGGTTCATGACCGGTCCATGTCAGGACCGGGCGCGCCTTCGATCTATCCGGCAGGGAGCCGGCGGGCTTTGATCCATCGCAAAAATGCCGAGGCAGGCCGGCCGCGGCTCCAAACAGCATCGCAAAACTGCATCACGCGAGACAAGACGGCGGCTTCTTTGCTTCAGAGCAACGAACGCATTGAAGAGGCCAGTCAGGATAGTTGTTCGCAAATGCGGACAGGCAAAGATGAAACGCAAATTGAATGACGATGCGACGATGGACGGGATCATGCGCGAGGCGCCGGCGGCAGTTCGTGTCGTCCTCCAGCACGGAATGTTGTGCGTCGGCTGCCCGATCGCTTCCTTCCACACCGTTTCAGACGCCGCACGCGAGCATGACCTGGACGAGGATCAGCTTCGCTGCGACCTAGAGGCGGCCATCGACGCCGGTGGAGCGGGCTAGCCCTTTGCCGAGCGGCCTTCAGCGATGACGAGGAGGCGGTGGGGTTCGACCACGACCACCCTTTGTCGTCCGCTCTTGACCAACCCCTGGTCTTCCCAGGCGGAAAGCAGGCGGCTCACCGTGTGAAGCGTGGTGCCCGTCATCTCGGCAACGTCCTGGCGTGAAATGGGGAAGTCGATCATGATGCCCTCCTCGGTCTTTTTCCCCGACTGCTTGATCAGCTTCAGCAAGGCATGCGCAACGCGCTGCTCCACCTGCTCGGTGGACATCTCGATGACGCGAGCATGAGCGTCCTGCAGCCTTATTCCCACCGTCTTATAGGCATTGGCGCTGAAGCTCGGGTAGCTCGCCGCGAATGTAGCCCAGAGCTGGCTCGGCCAGGCGAGCGCCACGCAATCGACCGCCGCAAGGGCATTCGCCGGATAGGTCGTCCGGCCCAGCGCGCTGGCGATCCCCATCAATTCGCCCGGGCTTATGTAGCGCACGGTCACCTCATGACCATCCGGAGTCGATTTCACCACGCGCACATGGCCGTCGAGCAGCAGGAAGAACGAATGGGCCTCCTGCTCCTGCTCGAAAACCAACTGATCCTTGGCGATGCGAATGGACCTTGCCTGTCCGATTATGCGATCCAGGTCCGCGGAGGCGATCCCCTCGAAGACAGGCAGTCCGGCAATCAGCGATCGATCAAGGCTTGCCAACCGCCTTCCTCCCCAACTTCAACGGTGCAATGCGTTCAGGCTCTGCCTGACTGTGTCACGGACGACCGCCCGTCGACAAGTGAAGCCTCCCCGTCGGCGTGGCAAGGCGATCACTCCCTTGTTTGCGCTGAGGCAAATTCCGGGCCTCGGAGCCCGGATAAAAGCGGCCAGCAGGCGTCTTGCCTGGTTTTCAAAGGGGCATGTCATGGCAATTCCACGGACGCGGCCAAGCGCCTATCCGGCAATTCTACGGGTTCCGGCCATTCTTCCTTCTGGGCTCGCTACAGGCCGCCATTGCGATGCTGCTGTGGCTGCCCCTTTATTACGGCAGGCTGGAAACCTTCAGCACGTTCCTGCCCGTGGACTGGCATATCCATGAATTGCTTTTCGGCTACCTGCCGGCAGTCGTGACCGGCTTCCTGCTGACCGCAATTCCGAACTGGACCGGCCGACTTCCCGTTCAGGACTTTCGCCTCCTTTCGCTGGTGCTGCTCTGGGTTGCCGGTCGGGCGGCCGTGTTCCTTTCCGCGGAAACCGGGTGGCTGTTGAGCGCCGTCATAGACTGCTCTTTTCTTCTGGCGGTGGTTGCGGCCGCCGCAACGGAGATCATCGCCGGACGGAACTGGCGGAATCTCAAGGTGCTGCTGCCAGTCGCGACCCTATTTGCGGCAAACGTCATATTTCATGTTGAAGCGCATTACCAAGGCATCTCCGACATGAGCCGGCGCCTGGGTCTTGGAGCGGTCGTCGTCCTCATCATGATCGTAGGCGGGCGAATAGTCCCCAGCTTCACCCGCAATTGGCTGGTGCGCGAGAACCCCGGCCGCATCCCGGCATCATTTGGCAAGTTCGACATCGGAACGATCGCGCTGTCCGCCGTCGGCTTCGCGGCCTGGACCTTCTTTCCCGCCAGTCTTGCAACCGGCGCGCTTCTGATCGCGGTAGCGGTCTTCAATAGTGTTCGGCTTGCCCGCTGGGCGGGCGATCGGACACTGGGCGATCCGTTGGTGCTGATCCTGCATATTGCCTTCGTCTTTGTGCCGCTAGGCCTGCTGCTTGCCGGACTGACCGTCCTTGCACCGGGTGCCGTTCCGGCGGCTGCAGGCATTCACGCCTTTGCCGTTGGGGCGGTGGCCTGCATGACGCTTGCCGTGATGACCCGCGCCTCCCTCGGCCACACTGGCCGCGAACTGGCGGCAGGCGCCGGAACGCGTGCGATCTTCGTTGCGATCGTCATCGCTGCCATCCTGCGCGTAGCTGCGGCCATGGCTCCCGGCGCTCCGATTCTCCTGCATGTCTCGGCGGCGCTATGGCTTACCGCCTTCGTCGGCTACGCCGTGCTCTTTGGCGGAATGCTCACGCGGCCACGCCGGCAAGCGCGTAACAACGCTGAATGAACGCATGGGCCGACGCTGACCAATCATGCCGGTTCCGCGCCATCACTTTCGTCGCGGCATTTGAGCTAGCGCAAATCGCCATGTCCTCCGACGATCTAAAAGCGCGCGACGGTAGATGCCGTGGTGAAACAAGAAAGGAACTCTCCGATGAAACTGCCCCTCATTGCCGCGGCGGTCGCGTTGCTCTCGATGGCCGGCGCCGCGAATGCCGAAGAACACGTCGTCCAGATGCTGAACAAGGGTGAAAAGGGCGCGATGGTCTTCCAGCCCAACTTCGTCCGGGCGGCCCCCGGCGACACGATCAAGTTCGTGCCGACCGACAAGACCCACAATGCCGAGGTCATCAATGGAATGCTTCCGGACGGCGCCGAGCCCTTCAAGGGCAAGGCGAGCGAGGAGATCACGGTCACCCTCACCAAGGAAGGTGTCTATGGCGTGAAATGCGCTCCCCACTACGGCATGGGCATGGTGGCGCTGATCGTCGTCGGCAAGCCGGTCAACCTGGAGGCGGCGGAAGCCGTCAAACAGATCGGCAAGGCAAAGCCCGTCTTTGCCGAGCTGTTCGCCGAGGCGACCAAAGCCGCTTCAAACTGATCCAATAGCCTTGGGGGCTGCCTCCGGCAATGGCGGGCCGGAGGCATGGGCCGGGTAGACCTTGGGAGAGGTCCTGCCCGGCCATCTTTTTGTCGGCCGCGTGTGCGCGGTGAGCCTATCTGGCCTCCTGTAGAGGCAAACTCCTCAACAAAGAGCAACTGCACCTGTCACAGGTTTGCGCAAGCGCAAAGACGAGATTTTCGAAGTCGTTATTCTGACGATATCGAAATGATTGAAATGAGGAGAGGTTATGATGCTTACGAGACGCGAAGCTTTGCTGGGTTCTGTTCTTACCGCCGCCGCTGTTGCCGCTATCGGCTCGACGCCGGCGATGGCGGCCGTGACGGATGTGGCCGAGCTGCCGCGCGAAAAGGTCACGCTTGTCGCGCCGCCTTTCGTGCACGCTCACGACCAGGTGGCCAAGGGCGGCCCCAAGATCGTCGAGTTCACCATGAAGATCGAAGAGAAGCCGATGGTCATCGACGCCGACGGCACTCAGCTCAACGCCATGACCTACAACGGTTCCATTCCGGGCCCGCTCATGGTCGTGCATGAGGGCGACTACCTCGAGCTGACCTTGATCAACCCCGACACCAACACGCTCGCCCACAATATCGACTTCCATGCGGCGACCGGCGGGCTCGGCGGCGGTGCGCTGACGCTGATCAACCCCGGCGAGCAGGTGACGCTGCGCTTCAAGGCGACCCGGTCCGGCACATTCGTCTATCATTGCGCGCCTGGCGGGGCGATGATCCCCTGGCACGTGGTGTCGGGGATGAGCGGGGCGGTGATGGTCCTGCCGCGCGATGGCCTGAGGGATGAAAAGGGCAAGCCCGTACGCTACGACCGAATTTACTATATTGGCGAGAACGACTTCTACATCCCGCGCGACGAGCAGGGAAAATTCAAGAAGTACGACTCGGCCGGCGACAACTACGACGACACGGTGAAGGTGATGCGCGGCCTTGTCCCGACGCATGTCGTGTTCAACGGCAAGGCTGGATCGCTGACCGGCGAAAACGCCATGAAGGCCAAGGTCGGAGAGACGGTGCTCATCGTCCACTCGCAGGCCAATCGCGACACCCGTCCGCACCTGATCGGCGGCCATGGCGACTTCGTCTGGGAACACGGAAAGTTCGGCAATCCCCCCGCCAAGGATCTCGAGACTTGGTTCATCCGGGGCGGATCGGCGGGCGCCGCGCTCTACGCGTTCCGGCAGCCGGGCGTCTACGCCTACGTCAATCACAATCTGATCGAGGCGGTCGAACTCGGCGCCACCGCGCACTTCACGGTGGACGGAAAATGGGACGACGATCTGATGATGCAGGTCGAGGCTCCCAAGGCGATTGCCTCATAGAAGGCTGATCGACCTGCGACCCGCCGTCGATATCGGCGGGGCGCAGGTC
>NZ_RZRX01000028.1:0-37718 GCF_003997405.1 Mesorhizobium sp. M2A.F.Ca.ET.042.01.1.1 | reverse complement strand
CACCTCAATCGCGGCGATGGTCTCGCGCATGGAGGGAACCAGCCCGGCCGACATGATGGAAATAAGGCAACTGCTCGAACCGGCCGCGGCCGCGTTTGCCGCGACCAATGCCAGCGCAACCGAGTTGAATGCCGTTCGCGAAGCGCATCAGGCCGCATGCGAGGCCAGCGACATGCCGGATTTCGAGCATTGGGACGCCGAATTCCACCACCGGGTGTTCGCCTGCTGCCGCAACGACTTCCTAAAAGAGATACACAATCTGATGCGTGCCATCCGCAACCAGTCACCTTGGTTCGAAATGAAGAAGCGCTCGTTTTCGGAAGAGCGGCGCCAGGTGTATTGCCGGGAGCATCAGGCACTTCTGGACGCCCTGGTTTGTCGCGATCCGGATGGCGCCAAGACAGCGATGCTGATTCATCTCAAAACCGTCGAGAAGAATCTCCTCGGACGGTGAACTTGCCAGAGCGCGAGGCTTGACCGATCACTGTCCTCAAGCGCGTCCCCGCAACCAATTTTATCATAAATCAATTACCGTCCCGGTCTAACCGGGGCGGTTTTTGTGTTGGAAGGGCGCGCAATCGCCGCGGCGAGCCAGAGGCGCATCACCGCTCCGAGAAGTCGCGCGAAACGGGAACGCGGGCAGGTTAGCGCGCCAAGGCGCGGTGTACCCCGCCTTTAAGGCTGCTGGTGTTGGTACAGATAGGCACCAGGGCCGATGTCGGAAAGACCGCTTTGCGCCTCATGTCAGTCGTCGAGCAAATCCTAGCCGCTTCCGGAAGCGGACATCCGAGCGAACGGCTGATGCGCCAGTTTGCCAGTTCCAGGCATTTGGTACGCCGAATCCGCAAGGGCCTTGCAGTTGGTCTCTTCCGAAGGCGATCCGATCGCACCCCACCTCTTCGAGTGCGCATTTGACGATCGAGTTTGCCCATTCGACTATTTTCAGTATGTGCTAATATGAAAATGTGAACGGTCGTCCAAGTGTGGCCGTTCACAGTTTGGCAACTGCGGCCAATGGTGAGGACATGATCCGCAAGGCGCTTGTTTGGTCTGCTGCCTCTTTACTCGCCGGGCTCATGACCCTGTCCGCGCAAGCTGCCGACAAGGTGGTCAACCTTTACGACTGGTCGGACTACCTGGATCCCACGGTCATCGACGAGTTCACCAAGGAAACCGGTATAAAGGTCGTGTACGACGTTTTTGACTCCAACGAGATCCTCGAGACCAAGCTGCTTACTGGCGGCTCTGGCTACGACGTCGTCGTGCCGAGCGCCAGTTTTCTGGCCCGCCAGGTCGAAGCCGGCGTCTTTCAGAAGCTGGACAAGTCGAAGTTGCCCAACATCGCCAACCTGTGGGACGTCATCGAGCAGCGCACCGCTAAGTACGACCCGGACAACCAATATTCGGTGAACTACATGTGGGGCACGGTGGGTTTGGGGTACAACACCTCGAAGATCAAAGCAGCGCTCGGTGTCGACAGACTCGACAGTTGGGACGTCTTCTTCGATCCCTCGAAGCTGAAGAAGCTTGCCAGTTGCGGAGTCTACGTTGTCGACTCGCCCACCGAAATCCTGCCCATCACGATGAATTATCTTGGGCTGAACCCGGAGAGCACCTCGCCGGAAGACTTCGGTAAGGCCGAAGACGCGTTGATGCGTATCCGCCCCGACGTCCGTAAAATCGAGTCGTCCGAGTACATCAACGCTTTGGCGGACGGCGACATCTGCCTCGCGATTGGCTGGTCGGGCGACGTCCTGAAGGCGCGCGATCGCGCCGCTCAGGCCGGTAACGGCATCACAATCGCCTACTCGATACCTCGGGAAGGTACTGTCATGTGGTTCGACCAGTTGGCGATCCCAAAAGATGCACCGCACGTTGACGAAGCGACCGCCTTCATCAACTACCTGATGAAGCCTGAAGTCGCCGCCAAGAACACAAATTATGTGTTTTTCGCCAACGGCAACAAAGCTTCACAAAAGTTCGTTGAAAGAAGCATTCTTGGCGACCCTGCGATCTATCCAGACGATGCCACATTAAGGAAGCTTTTCACCGTCTTTCCCTACGATCAGAAGACACAGCGCGTGGCGACGCGCACCTGGACGAAAATCGTCACGGGTCAGTGACTGGCGGCAGTTGCTTCCGACGAACCGCCTGATTGTCCATCGGGCATCCGTCAGTCCGCAATTCCTGCTTTCCGTAGGCCCTCTAACCAGTGCTCCACGTCCTCCTGACGCCGATAAGGAGAGCCGCGCCTGTAGTCACCTAAAGTGAATCCTGGCTTACGCTCGAGGCACCTGCCCCAAGCCTGTACCGCCTCGTCGATGTGTCCGAGCTGTCCTAAACACGCAGCCAGATTAGCGAAGCCGCGATCGTAGCTGTTGTTCTCCCAACGTCGGAACGAATCCAGCGAAGCCTCATATTCACCAAGCAGATAATAAGCGAATGCAAGTAGCTCGTGGACATCGCGGTGTTCGAGCGGACTCAGTCGTCTAAGCCGCTCACCGATCTCGCGGGCCTTTGTGAGTTGACCACTCCACAGGCAGAGGTACCCGACCCAGACGAGTACGATCGGGTTCGTCCGACCCATCGCCAGAGCGCGTTGCCAATGAGTCTCGGCGGCCTCGAACTCCCCTTTCCATCCGTGTAAGGCGGCGACGATCGCCTCTGCCAGTCCGCTGACGTCGCCAAGTTCGATAGCCCGCAATGCCGACTGCATGGCCAAGCCCTTCATGTCTTCGTCATCTCTGAAAACCGAGAGGGTCGCATAGGCATCTGCGAGCCATGCGTGCGCTCGCGCCGAATTAGGTTCCCGGCTAAGAGCCAGCTTTAAGAACTCGACGCCAGCGACGGTATCCTTCTCGGTGAATCGGTGCATAGCATCGACGCCGCGCAAGAAAGCGTCATATGCGCTGAGGCTCGTTTGCGCTTGCTTGGTCCGAATGATCTCAGCAGTGCCTACCTTGCCGACCAGTGCCCAGGCGATCCGTTCTGTCACCTCGTCCTGCACGGCGAAAAGATCGTCGATGCTTCGATCATAACGCTCTGCCCAGACGTGATTTCCAGTGGCTGCTTCTATCAACTGCGCAGTGATCCTGACTCGTGCAGCCGCCTTTCGAACGCTTCCCTCGACGACATACCGAACACCGAGCTTCCTTCCGACCTCCGTGATGTTTACGGATTGACCCTTGAAAACGAACGAGGAATTGCGCGCAATTACGAACAGACTTTGACTGCGACTAAGCTCGGTAATGAGGTCTTCCGCTATTCCATCCGAGAAATAATCCTGCTCGGGGTCGACTGACATGTTTGTGAAAGGCAACACCGCCACCGATGGCTTGAACGGGAGTGGCAAATCCTCCGCTGAAGCAATTGATGCGGAAGCTTCTGGATCATGCCGCTCTTCTGTTTGAACCCGGTAGGCACGCACAGGGTCGGCAATGTTCTTCATCGTATGCACGCCCAAGTCGACGAGCGTATAGGGAATCTTTCCCTTCACTTGATCATAGACACTGCCTCCAACGACAACACCTCCGGGCTCACTGACCTTTTCCAGCCGAGCGGCCACGTTCACGCAGTCGCCGTAGATGGTCGTCCATCCAGGATGACCTCACCAGCGTTGATGCCCATTCTAAAGGCCATGCGCCGCTCTGACGGAAGATCTGTGTTGCGCAACGTTATGCGCTCTTGCGTCTCGACGGCAAACTGCAACGCATCGATGGCGCTGGGAAACTCGATCAGCAGACTGTCGCCCGCAGTGCCGACCAACCGGCCCCTGAATTGCGCGACCTTTGGATCGATCACTTCGGCGCGCAGTGCCTTTAGGTGAAATAGAGTCCCGGCCTCGTCGGCTCCCATCAAACGTGAATAGCCAGCTACGTCCGCTGCCAAAACCGCCACAAGCTTTCGTTCCAGGCGCGCCACGATGTCTCCCGACTACAAAGACGTCACATCAATTCGGTATGATAGTAGCATATCTGTGCCCACCAGCGGTCAAGGGACCGCTGCTGAGGCCTATGGCCTCGGGGCTTTGACTGCCTACCGGTGGCGGTGTCGTTGGGATTGGTGATGCGCAATCGATCCGCGCCGATTGCAGCGCTGCGCGCGAAAGTTCCTCCCACGCTCGATCTTCTTGCTATTCTACCGGTAAAGGAGATCGCGAGATGGGCGAAATCGCGACCTTGCTGCGATCACCATGGAGAGCATTGGCAAAGCCCGAGCGCGCTACCGAGGGAAAGACCTTGCACTCCAAACCCTTTGCTGGAGGCCCCCAAGATGGCCGAGTTCGATCGCCGTAGTGTACTGCTTGGCGCACTGTCTGTTGTTCTGACAGGAAGCTGGCCACAGTCAGGGAATGTCGCAGAGTTTTCAACGCTCAGGCAAGTGGCTCAGGCCCGTGGCGTAGAGATCGGGGCCTTTGCCTCGCTATCGCAGATCGAGGATAAGGATTTCGGCAACACTATCGGCCAGCATTTCACGCTTTCGGCGAATCTGCTTGAGGAAATGGAATGGGATGCCAATCCAGGCTTCAACGTCGACGATCCCGGTTTCAGCCGCCTGACGACATTTCTGGATCGATGCCAAGAGCTCAGCTTGCGTTCACGGGCGCGGCAGATCTATTCGAAAGAGGCATTACCGTGGAACGCGCACCTGCGCGCTGACGGTAGCCCTAAGAGCCGGACGGAGCTGGAGCAGACGCTGGTAAAGCGGGCGCAGCAGGCATGCCGGCCACTGAAGGGTCGCAACGCGATCATCCAGGTAATTGTGAAATTCTGGCCGACCACCAGGGTGGTCTGCGGCAAGACCCTTTCAGCGACGCTCTCGGGGAGGAGTACATTGATATCCTTTTTCATGCCGCGCACGAGGCGGCACCCGATGCCCTGCTGATCTATCAAGAGTTTGGTCCTGAAATTCACCCAGAGGGTTGGTTCAAGCGCAAAACTAAGGATTACATGGCGCTGCTGGAACGGCTTCGCAGGCGAAACGTGCCGATCACCGGAGCCGCTCTCGGCGGCTTTATGCATCCCGACCTTGTATTGAGAAAGCAATTCTTCCAGCACATCGAGCAACTCGAGTACGACATCCACATAACGGAGCTGACACAGATCTATGGCATGCGCGGCGAGCCGAAGAGTGACGGGTTCTGGCCAAAGAGCGTCAAGGAAAACGACCGGATTGTCGCGGACCGGTACACTCGGGCGTTCCAGTTTCTTTGCGACTTGAAACGACTGCGCGAGATTACATTTTTTGCCGCTATCGACGGCCGCAACATGGTGGAAACCGGCTCGCTGGGTATCGAACCCTACAGCATGGCTCGACCAGGCATATTCAACCGCGATTGGACCCCGAAACCGGTTTACCACCTTCTTACAGAGACCGTGTCGAAGTCGAAGCTGCGAGTCTAAGGCGACTCTCGTTACTGCGGCGAAAACCGAGCGACTAGGGTGCCCATAAATGCGGTAGCCATTCTCGAGAATGGCAGGCAGGAAGGATAATCATGGAATCTCCATCATCCGGATCGATACCTATTTGCCAGAACGAGATTTGCGAAATAGAGAATCTCCCGCTTGGGTAGAGCGCGCTTGACTGCAACAGCCGCCGCATCGCTTGCTATACCCTGATCGCGATAGGGCGAAGGCAGCGAGAAGTGAGATTGCACTCGGAATACCTGGCCGGGTTGCCGCGCGGAGGTGCGGTCCAGGCCATTCGGATTTGATGAGCCGACGGGTCCCAGACGTTGCACTCATCGGATTTTCTCCGACCGGCCAGGGCAGTCCAAACCAGCGCAAGGATGTCCGATCCTATGCCCCCTGGGACCGACTTGTCTTTGACCAAGTGCTCTAAGTTTGGCTGCGCATCCTGCGCTCGCGAGCGACATCTGCGAGGTACACTGTCGGGTCCTGCTCATTCGGCTGCGCAAAAGCATTTGCAATATCACACGAGTTCAGGCCGAGGTCCTGAAGTTCGCGTATGTTCATAGACGCAAGAGGGGCGAGTTGCGTTCGGTGTGCCCAAAACCGTGGCAGCCACAGAATGGCAGAAGCCGTTACGTTCAGGAGGGCGAAAATGCGGCGGACAGCACGACTCTCGTGGTGGCGTCGCAACCCGGCACTGTGTGGGAATTCGATGGTGGCCATGGCGTTCTCTCCTCTCGAGCCGCCTGCTATGGCGGCAGTCGCAGCCTAGGTGAGCTTGCGGGGCCAGGCCTGATATCCAGCGGAAAGATTTCCGAAATCGAGACGAAACTTGGGGGGTTCAAGAACTCAATGGTCTTTAGGTGAGAGTTTCCTAATATGAGGAGATTCGGTATACCTAGGCACCCTTCAGGGGAGAACGCCGTTGAGCGGGGCCGATCAAGCGCACAAAGCTCTCATCCGGCTTGGCGCATACGCCTTCGACCGGGAGCGGGGTCTTCTTTTGGAGAATGGCCGCCCGGTCTATGTTCGTGCGAAGACCTTTTCCCTGTTGGCCTATCTGGTCGAGCACGCAAATCGCGTGGTGAGTCGAGATCAGATATTCGAGGTAGTGTGGCAGGGCCTCGTCGTAACTGACGATGCATTGACACAGACCGTCCGCGATCTTCGGAGCGTCCTCGGGGAGGAGGGGGCAACCCTGATCAAGACGGTGGCAAAGCGCGGCTACATGCTCACGCTTGAGGAGGAGGCAAACGATCGAGCCGATGATTCAGCCACCGCCGACGCACAATCGAACGTTGGGCCGCGCTACCCCTCATCGGAAGCTCAGCCTGAAACGCGGCCTGACGCAACCAATTTTCCAGACGACCTTTCCTTGCGGCGTGCGTTCGAGTTGTTGGCTGATGAAAGCCGGTCGACAATGCCTCTTTTGGGGCCGGCGAGATCGGCTGAAGCACAGGCTGCTCGCGTCTCAGGGCGCGACAGGCCGGCGATCGCAGTGCTGCCGTTCGCGCTCGAGGACATAGCTTCCCGGCGCCTCCATGTCTTGAGGGATGGGTTGCTGAGGGACATTATCCGCGACCTTGCCCGACTGCGAACCGTCTTCGTCATCGCAGCGAACTCGCTACAGGCTTTGTCATCTCTCGGACTGAACAGCCTGGAGGCCGCCCGGCTGCTTCGCTGCGATTATGTCTGCGCCGGCAACATCACGCTGCACGGACCGACGCTGCGGGTCGATGTCGAGTTGGTCGCGGCGGCTGACGGCCGCGTGCTCTCTTCCGAACGATTCTCGAAGCCCCTCGCATTGATCTCGCAGTTCGGGCAAGCCCTAGCTGACGAGATTGCGATTCTGATCGCGGACGAGGTCAATCTCGCGGAGCGCAATATCGCGGTCCGGCGGCCTCTTCACGAACTGGACGCATGGCAGGCCTATCATCGTGGCCTGGGCCACATGCACATGTTCACCGGCCAGGACAATACGGTCGCCGAGGATCTGTTCAAGGCGGCGATCGACCTCGACTCGCGCTTTGCAGGTCCCTATGCGAGCCTGTCGTTTACACATTTTTTGAGAGCGTATCTGTTTGATCCGTCGCATCTCTCCGCGGAAGGCCGGCTCGCTCACGATCTTGCGGCCCGCGCAGTGGCGGTCGATCCATACGACCCCGCAGCGCATTGCGCCCTCGGGCGCGCCCTCTGGATCATCGGTGCGCGCGAAGAAGCCACAGAGGCCTTGGAGCGGGCGACAGTCCTCAGCCCTTCCTATGCCTTTGGGCATTATGCGCGAGCCTTTACCGATGGCTGGTCAGGGGATGCCAAGATGGCCATTCAGGCAGCGGACCATGCCAGAGAACTGTCGCCGTTCGACCCCTTCCTCGCTCCTAACCAAGCGGCGCGCGCGGTTTCCCTGCTGCGGCTCGGAAGAGCCGACGAGGCTGCCAGGTGGGCCTTGCGGGCTACGCTCCATCGCAACGCTCATGCCCATATAAGGCGTATTGCGGTCTTGGCGCTGACCGCGGCCGGCCGAACCGACGAGGCGAGGCAGTTGGCACAGCTGGTCAATAGTGAAAGCCCGGAAAACGGAAACGAGTTGTTCATTCGGGCCAACAGGATGCGACCCGATGACGAGAAGTTGCTGCGCGACCTCGGCCAGCAAAGCGGGTTGCGCTGAGCGCAGCGAGCCCACGAAAGGAGGGGCAACGTGAGTGAGACCCGCAAGCTCGCGGCGATCCTGGCCGCCGATGTCGTCGGATACAGCCGACTGGCTGGCGTGGACGAAGATCGGACTCTCGCGCGCCTGCGGGCGCTCCGCAGCGATCTGGTTGATCCTACCATCGCGGTCCACATCGGACGCGTGGTGAAACGCACCGGTGACGGAGCCCTTGTCGAGTTCCGCAGCGTGGTCGATGCCGTCCGATGCGCTATCGAAGTGCAGAACGCCATGCTTGAACGCAATGCCGGAGTGCCGCCTGATCGACGGATCGAGTTCCGGATCGGCATCCATATCGGCGACATAGTCGAGGAGAGCGACGGTGACCTTATGGGCGACGGCATCAACATTGCCGCTCGTCTGGAAGGTATCGCCGAACCTAACGGTATTTACCTGTCAGGTGCTGCATATGAGCAGGTGCGCGACAAGCTGAAGGAACAATTCGCGGATCTCGGCGAAAAAGAACTCAAAAACATTGCCCGGCCGGTGCGAGTCTATCGCGTGGCCTTCGACCGTCACATCGCAAGCGTGTCGACAGTGCCCGATCTGTCCGGTGGAAGACTGGCGCCGCCCGACAAGCCGTCGATCGCCGTCCTGCCGTTCCAGAACATGAGCGGCGACCCCGAACAGGAATATTTTGGCGACGGCATCGCCGAGGACATCATTACGGCTCTGTCCAAGCTGCGGGGCTTCTTCGTTATCGCCCGCAATTCGACCTTCGCGTACAAGGGCAGGGCGCCAGATATCCGTCAGGTCGCGCGAGAGCTTGGTGTTCGCTATGTCCTTGAAGGCAGCGTCCGCAAGGGGGGTGAGCGATTGCGGGTAACTGGCCAGCTTATCGACTCGGCTAGCGGCAGTCACATATGGGCGGAGCGGTACGACCGCCCGGCCACGGACATTTTCGCTCTACAGGACGAGATCACGGCTAATGTCGTTGCAGCGATCGAGCCTCAGCTCTATGCAGCTGAGAACCTCCGTCTCCAGAGCAGGCCACCGGAAAGTCTCGATGCCTGGGGCTGCGTGGTGAGGGCCATGCCCTTTATCTGGACCTGGGTATCTCAAGTTGACGACACTGGCATCAACCTATTGAAACGCGCCATTGAGCTCGATCCAGGCTACGCGCGAGCGCATAGCCTGCTGGCCTGGATTTTCGCCACGCGGGTGACGCTTGGAAACATGGACTACGAGTGGGGCATGTCCCATGGTCTGGTTGTCGCACAACGAGCCATCGACCTAGATCCAGAAGACCCGTGGGCGCACATGGCGGCGGGCTACGTCTACACCCTTTCACGTCGTTTTGGACCGGCTGTCGAAGAGTTGAATGAGGCATTGCAGCGCAACCCAAGCTTCGCCTACGCGCGAGCTATTTTGGCCGTGGCGTATGGATATGCGGGACTTGCAGAGGAAGGCTATCGCCAACTCGAGATCGCTAGGCAATTGAGCCCCCGCGACTATTCTCAGGCCGCGAACTTCTCCATTGAAGGGCTGTGCCATCTGGTTGCTTACCGCTATGAAGAAGCAGTCACCGCCGAGCGGCGCGCCGTCCAACTTCGGCCCGACTTCGGGTCTGCCTGGCGCACGCTCGCGGCTTCAGCGGGCCTCGCGGGCGATCTGGAAATCGCACGGCCGGCACTCGCCGAATGCAAACGCCTGCAGCCGGGAATCAGCATCGCTTGGGTGGAGAAATACTATCCACTGATCCATACGGAAGACCGCTCCAGGTATATAGAGGGCCTACGAAGTGCAGGGCTAGAATAGTCCAGGTTAACTGGTACCAGCCGACAACCCCGCCGGTGTCGGCGAGCTGGTGGGCGGCAGATGGTGAACCGACAACGGCAGCTTCGCGCCTCATTTCCGACGTTTAGGCCTTCGTGGTCGTTTCCCGAAAGCAGCCGGTCTATTCATGGCGGGATGAACTCCGTTTTGAGCTAATTCGCTACACGTGAGTACCACGAGGTCCCCTGAGTTCATTTTCACGAAACTGAGGAACACACGCACCTTCTGCGAGGGGCGAGGTCCAGCCGGGAGCACCGCGTGCGCGCCGAGGCAACACTGCCGTAGGCGCATTTTCTCCGCGAGCCCGCCTCGGCTACCCGATCGCGCATCCCGTGACGTGGAAGCAGGTTGAGGCAGGTGTCCGGCCGGACACTTTCACAGTCGCGAGGCCGTTTAGAGCCGGTTCTTGGATAGCAGCTTAGATTATGATGGGGTCGGTACACACGGCGCGTTTGGGGGAGTTCCCTTTGTTGCCTCCTGTCAACGTTGAGAGACTCGGTCCCGTGTTAGGAGAGTGAGCGCTTCGTTGCATTCTCCAAAGCGAGCACCTCGAACAATAAGATCTAGAGTTAGCCGTCGCCTATTCCAGCGAGCGTTCGAGGAGATCCAAGTTGATCATTCAAGACAGGAACGTCCAGCTTCTCGGAGCGTTGTTCCTCAGATCTTTAGAGCCGGAAGGGTAGATGATCCGTCAGGTTGATAACGACCGGAATGAACGCGCAAGGCGGGCGGCTGACGAAATCATGCGGGTTGAGCGGCAGGAACGCGCAGAGAAAACAGCGCGATTGAAGGAAGCGCGTTTAGCCCGGGAGACTCAAAACCGGACCAAAACGGACGCAAAGAAGCGCAGGTACAAATAGGAAGAGAAGCGGTCGAAGACGGTCAATCGATCCGTTTCCTTCTTGGCGACCGTCAGGAGCCGTTCTTATCAGAAGGCGGGCGGGCCGATCTCTGTGGAGATCGCCATGGGCAAAGAATAATCCATTCACAGAAGCCACGCTCGGCGGCAAGTTGCGGCGGCACAGGCCTATGCGTCTACTGCCTCACATGCAAGCGCAGGGCGGTACTCGACGTCGCCGCATTGGCCAGGCGGTGCGGGCCGAACCAGCCGTGCCTACAGTGGGATTTGCTCAACATCATCTTCTGCAGCGAGTGCCGTGACGTCCTCAGGCTTCGAAAAAAGCGCCGGTTATTTGATCACCGGCAGGCGATCCCACTGATGGAACGGAGGTGGCGAGGGCAGCATCCATTCCAACGTTGTGGCTCCTGGACCCCAAGGATTGCTGCCAACTTGGCGTCTCCTGGAGAAAGCTTCTATCACACAGGCCAGGAAGAAGAGCACGCTCGCGCCAGAGATGTACGAGCCATAAGAGGACACCATATTCCAGCCGGCAAATGCGTCAGGATAGTCGATGTAACGCCGTGGCATCCCTGCTAGGCCAAGGAAGTGATGCGGGAAGAACACCAGATTGACGCCAACGAACGTTGTCCAAAAATGTACCCCGGCAAGAACGGAGTTGTACATATATCCGGTCATTTTGGGGAACCAGTAGTACCACCCTGCGAAAATACCGAAGAGCGCGCCGAGCGATAGGATGTAGTGAAAATGGGCGACAACGAAGTAGGTGTCGTGCAGCTCGCGATCGAGCCCCGCATTGGCCAGCTGGACGCCGGTTACACCACCAATCGTGAAAAGGAAGATGAAGCCGAGAGCCCAGAGCATCGGCGTTTGTAAGCGTATTGATCCACCCCACATGGTGGCAATCCAGGAAAAGACCTTGATGCCCGTCGGAACGGCGATGACCATCGTGGCAAAGGTGAAGTAACGCTGGGTATCGAGACCGATCCCGCTCGTGTACATATGGTGCGCCCACACGACAAAGCCGATCGCACCTATGGCGACGATTGCATAAACCATCCCCAAATACCCGAAGATCGGCTTGCGGGAAAAAGTAGAGATGACCTGGCTGACGATGCCAAAGGCCGGAAGGATCATGATGTAGACTTCCGGGTGGCCGAAGAACCAGAAGAGATGTTGGTAGAGGATTAGGTCCCCGCCTTGGTCCGGCACGAAGAAGGCGGTGCCGAAATTGCGATCGGTCAGCAGCATTGTCAGCGCGCCGGCCAACACTGGTAGAGCGAGTAGCAGCAGGAAGCCGGTAATCAAAACCGACCAGGCAAACAGGGGCATCTTGTGCAGCGTCATGCCAGGAGCGCGCATATTGAAAATCGTGGTGATGAAGTTGATGGCGCCTAGAATCGAGGACGCGCCAGCGATGTGCAGGGCCAATATAACAAGGTCGACGGCAGGCCCCGGGTGCCCCGACGTTGACAGGGTCGGGTAGAGGAACCAGCCGGTTCCAGCGCCGTAGCCGCCAGGCACGCTGGGCATGAAAATGGAAAGCAGGAGCAGGATGAAGGCCGGTGGGAGAAGCCAGAACGAAACGTTGTTCATCCGCGGGAACGCCATATCGGGCGCGCCGATCATCAACGGGATCATCCAATTTCCGAAGCCACCGATCAGCCCTGGCATCACGGCGAAAAAGATCATGATCAACGCGTGGGCAGTGGTGAACACGTTATAGAGCTGCTTGCCGCCGTCGATCGCCGAATCGCCCTGATAGCCGTAGATGAATGCAGCCAAGCCGGGGAAGATCTGAATTCCGGGCTCCTGAAGCTCCATTCGCATTGCTACCGACAGAAGCATTCCAACGATCCCCGCAATGATCGCAAAGACCAGATACATCGTCCCGATGTCTTTGTGATTGGTCGAGAACAGCCAGCGCGCGGCTCCGGTAGGATGGCGGTCTCCAGAGTGAAGTTCTGCACTTGTCTCGGCGGGGGACATGGCAACTCTCGATCTTCAGCCGGATGACTGGCAGCGAGTTGTGCACGCTCCAGGCGCACCGAACCGGGCAGGGAGAGCATTGTTCCCAGCGATTAGCGGCGAATTTTTCAGCAGCTGGAACAACCGAAGTGATGATGGGTTCGGTTGCCCAGCATTCTTGGAGGAGTGCCGCGAATTATTGATATGTTTGCAGTCGTGCTGGTGCTTTCAGCGGTTGCGGGGGACTGATTTTCGCATTCTGGCTGGAGGACGGTCATGGCCTTATGGTCCGGCTGAGAATGGGGCGCTTGCGCAGCATGGATTGCGGAGGACTGATGTCGCTCCATGATGGCGTTGCAGATGGCCCGGATCGCAAGACCCTCTGCGGATGGCTGCTGGTGGCGGGTTTTTTGAATGGCATCGTGCTGCAACAGATCTTGCAGCGGCATTACGTTTTGCCGCCGTCTTTATTTGTGTCCTGATCTGCTGATACATTTGCCTCGTGTGACGAGAGCGGGGCCATATGCCGAATGAAATCATGGTTGTCGATCCGCTCGAGCGGCTCGACTTGTTGAAGAGCCTCGCGAGCGAGGTCCGGGTCCGGATTCTCGATCTGCTGCACCGCAAGGGGCCGAAAAACGTCAATCAAGTGGCCGAGGAACTCGGTTTTCCGCAATCGACGATTTCCGCCAACATCCAGGTTCTTGTCGATGTCGGGTTGATTGAGACGAAATCACAGAAGGCGCGCAAGGGAAGCCAGAAGGTTTGCTATTCGACCTTCTCCGAATTGGTTGTCGTCTTTAAGGACCGCGCCCCAGCGCAGGAACTCGGCGTCATAGAAGTGGCAATGCCGCTTGGACTCTATACGAAATGCGAAGTCTCCGCTCCCTGCGGCCTGTGTTCAAAGGACGGCGTCATCGGACTTCTCGATGTGCCCGACACCTTCCTCGATCCTGGCCGTATGCGGGCAGGGCTGCTGTGGTTCACGCGCGGCTTCGTCGAATACCAGTTTCCCAACAATGCGACGCTTGCCAATGCCAAGGTCGGCGGGTTGGAACTGGCGATGGAGCTTTCGTCAGAGGTGCCGGGCACGTCGCAGCATTGGCCATCCGACATCACGGTAGCGATCAACGGACAGGAGATAGATACCTGGACGGCGCCGGCCGACTATGGGGACAAGCGCGGCAAGCATACGCCCGGCTGGTGGAAGCTGGCCGGATCGCAATATGGCGACCTCGCACACTGGCGCGTCACGAACGATGGCACCTACCGCAACAATCACAAGGTCTCCAAATGCTCGCTGGTTGACCTGGAGCTCGGGCGGCACCGCTCGATCCGGATCAGAATCGGCGTGAAGGAAGATGCGCGTCACCCGGGGGGCATAAATATCTTCGGCAACGGCTTCGGCAATTACAGCAACGACATCGTTCTGCGCCTGCTGAAGGCTTGAGGGCATCTCAGGCCCTCGACGGGCGAACGACCTCCGCCATCAAAGATGGTGAGCGTTAGGCCCGGTCTCATGAGGAGGGCACTTTACGCTGCATGAGGATCGTGCCTGGCGTCAGAACATCGCCGTTGGTCGGAGGCTGCTTAGCCTGGTCGCGACTCAAGGCCTAAGCGGGGTAGAGAGGCAAAGCTCCGTCGGGACTTGGTGGCCGGATAATCAGCGTCTCCGGTTTGCGGACGTGCGCAAGTAGCCGTATCTGCCCTGCGGTAGCTACTGACTTTACTCAGTCGCCAGAGAGAGGCTCCCGGCCATTGTCTTCTTATTGGTTCATTGTGGGAACATCCTTGGGGATCGCTTGTTAGCCAAGCAGTAGGTATCACCCCTGGCCGTGGTGCTCGCCCGGCCATCCTCTTAATGATGGTGTTCGATGGCCAATGAGATCCCAGAAAAGAAAGCGCGCCAGGGTGGCCGCGGACTTCCGGTTCTTGCCGTTTTGATCTGTGCACTGGTGCTGGCGGCCATCGCATGGGGCGTTGCGGAAATTTATGGTGAGGCGGCTAAGACGCCTGCGACTGAGGAGAAGCCAGCGCCACAGGAGAATAGTCAGGCGCCCTCATCCGCCAGCCCGAACCCTGCTGAAAGTGATCCGGCAAAGTCCAAAGCCGACAATATGAACGTGGCCCCGGTGGACCGGAATCCGGAGGTGGACAGGGACCCAACGCCTAGATCCAGCACGGGCGGCGACCAGCCGGGTAAGCAGCCTTCACAGCCCGCTTTGCAGTAGGCCGTCCGGCTGCGGTTGTGCGCATCGATAACATGCCGCGAATGGCTGCCTCTTAGCACCAGCCGCGGAACGTCGCCTGGGCGCTGGCATCCGACCTGAAAGCGCGAACTCAACCTATGTAATCGCGGCCTCTCGATAAGCTGATAAAATCCCTGCTATGGCTCCCTGTGAAATTTCCCGCTTGAATGTTGTTCGTTTGCTTGGCCCCTTGCGCAAACAAGCCGCTCGCTACCGAGGGGGCTCGGTGGTGGCCGGCGACGATCTGGTTGTCCTGACACTCCAGACTGCGATTGCAGAGCGGGCAGCTCGGCCTGCCGGCATTAGCATTTACAGATGGCTGCACAGCATCATGTTGCGGCATCTCAATTGAGTGAAGCGCTCAAAAAGATTGTGCGTGATGGTTCTGGTCTTCGTTCGGTCTGCCAGTGGTATGGCCAGCATCGCGAAGATACCGATCGAGCATTCGAGGCCAGCGATGATGTGAGACAGGTCTGATGCCGGGCCACGTTCCTCCTTTCGCTTTCGAAAGCTTTTTCATGGCTGGGTTCGAGTGCTCCTCGCACCGCCGGAAAGATGGCCATCGTCTGGATCTCGTGCGGGCGACAAGCCATGACATTCACGCGGCGGACGACTACCGTCGTTGCGCGGATTTGGGGTTGATGACCATCCGTGATGGGCTCCGGTGGCATCTGATCGAGAGCGCCCCGGGCGTCTATGACTGGTCGAATTGGGTCTCGATGCTCGAAGCTGCCAGAACCGCGGGCGTCCAAGTTATCTGGGATGTCTTTCACTACGGGTCCCCTGATTATCTCGACCAGGGCAGCGAACGAATGATCGAGAGCTATGCCGCTTTTGCGGGCGAAGCCGTCAGATTGCATCGAGCAATGACTGGCAAAGCCGCAATGGTTTGCCCGATAAACGAAATTTCGTTCTTCGCGTGGGCCGTCGAAGTTGGCTATTTCCCGCCTGCCGGACCTAACAGGAAGGGTTGGTTCAAGCGCCACCTAGTGAAGATGGCCGTCAAGGGTATCGAAGCAATGCGTGAAGCTGATCCCGAATGCCGCTTCATTTGGGCGGAACCGCTCATCCATATCGCGCCGCGGGATCGCAGCGGTCCTGAGATGCGCCGCGCGGAGAATGCCCGCCAAGGACAATTCGAAGCCTACGACATGCTGATGGGAAGAATCGAACCAGAATTGGGAGGAGCCGAGGATCTCATCGATGTGATCGGGCTCAACTTCTATCCTCACAATCAATGGTATTTGCAGGGGCCGACAATCCCAATGGGCCACCACGAATACCGCGCTCTGTCGGAAATGCTCGTTGAGGTCGCCCGACGCTACCGCAAGCCCCTCTATATTGCAGAGACCGGAGCAGAGGGATCGGCTGGCCCGGCCTGGCTTCATTACGTGTGTGACGAAGTGCGTGGTGCTATCAGCCAAGGAGCCCCCATCGAAGGAATCTGCCTCTATCCAATCACGGCCTATCCCGGATGGGACAATTCCCGCCACGCCGAAGTTGGCCTCTTTTCCGTGATCCATGCGGATGGCTCGCGCCGCATACGCCAGCCGGTAGCCGATGAACTCGCGAGGCAGCAGAGGCTATTCAGCGATTCTTGACGCGCGCGATCTTGCTGTGCCGGACAAGCGGACGGGCCGTTAGGCGGGCGCCGCGATAGCCGTCTGCGAATCGCGGGTAGCCGGAAGCTCCTTCTGAATACGCGCGAAGGTGGCCAAGGCCTGCCCTACAACCTGGTCCATGTTGTAGTAGCGATACGTCGCCAGACGGCCGACGAACCACACATTGAGACAATTCGCGGCAAGCGCTTCATATTGTTTGTAGAGCGCTTCGTTTTCCGAACGTGGCACCGGATAGTACGGGTCGCCAATGTCTGTCGGGTATTCGTAGGTGAGACTGGTCCGGACATTCCTCTGGCCAGTCAAATGCTTGTACTCGGTGATGCGGGTATAGGCTTCCGTCTGCGGATAGTTCACCACGGCTACCGGCTGAAATTGCTCGCAGTCGAGGGTGACATGCTCGAAGCGCAGTGAGCGGTAGGGCAGGCGGCCCAGCTTCCAGTCAAAGAATTCATCGATCGGCCCGGTGTAGATCAGCCGCCGGAAGGGAATTCGCTCTCGGACCTCGCGACAATCGGTCTGCAGCATGATCTTGATGTTGGGATGGTCCAACATCCGTTCGAACATGCGCGTGTAGCCGCCGGCCGGCATTTGCTGGAAGCTGTCGCCGAAATAGCGATCGTCGCGGTTCGTTCTTGTCGGAACGCGGGCCGTCACGGACTTGCTCAACTGGCTGGGATCGACTCCCCACTGCTTTCTGGTGTAGCCGCGGAAGAATTTCTCATAGAGTTCCCTTCCGACGGTGCTGACAACCACATCCTCGGCGGTGCGGACTTCGCCAACGGTTTCACGGCGCGACGCGAAGAACTCTTCCAGCTCTGCCGGGCTTAGCTCGAGACCATAAAGACGGTTGATCGTGTCGAGGTTTATCGGAATCGGCAGAAGCTTGCCGTCCACGAAAGCGAGCACACGGTGCTCGTAAGGGCGCCAGCTTGTGAACTGCGACAGATAGTCGACGATCAACTGGGCGTTCGTGTGGAATATATGCGGTCCGTAACGATGGATGAGAATTCCGGCTTCGTTGTAGCAGTCATACGCGTTTCCGCCGATGTGGCTCCGACGGTCGATGAGGAGAACGCTTTCGCTTCGTTGCGAAGCGATCCGTTCCGCGAGAACGCTGCCGGCAAAGCCTGCGCCGACGATAAGCCAGTCGAACATGGTCACGCGCTCCTGCGGAAGGGCACGACCTTCTTGCTTGCACTGGCTTTCCTGATGTGGGCGGCCATGGCATCCCATGTTCGCTGCCAGGACATGTTGGCCAAATAGGCATCAACGGCTGGCAGGCGCATTTCGCGCGGTTGCGCGAGCGCGGAGCGCAGTTTGGCCTCGATGTCTTCGGCGTCCGCGATATCGACGAGCCCGGCGGCAGCGTAGCTTCGCACCACATCGACAATCGCAGTCGACACCACGGGCAGGCCGGCGGCAAGGAATTCGGGAGTTTTCGTCGGGCTGATGAAGCGTGTCGCTTCGTTGAGCGCGAACGGCATCCACCCGACATCCCAATGCCGAAGGTAGGCGGGCAGTTCCTTGTAGGCTTTGCTGCCGAGCCAGTGCAGATTGTTTGCCTTCGGCAGGATGTCCGGATCGATCTTGACCACCGGACCAAGCATCACGAAGTGCACGTCTGGCATCGTGCTGGAAGCCTGCGCCACGAGATCGATGTCGAGGCGCTCGTCGATGACACCGAAGAAGCCAACCCGCGGATGCGGGATGGCGAGCTGATCCGCCGGCTCCTCGCCGGGCGCCCTCGCCTTGTGAAAGTGGTTGACGTCAATGCTGCTGGGGAAGGGATAGATCGCCCGATGTTGGCAACGCTTCGCTTCGAACAGGCTTAAGCCGCCCGTGAAGACCACATCGGCGCGTTCGAAGAGCGTCCGTTCCAGCAACGCAAGCTGGGCTGGCGCATTCTTGAACGCCGCAAGCTCGTCCATGCAGTCATAGACGCACACGTCGAAGTTGACATGCGCGCTGAAGCGCAGCGCCATCGGGGTATAATACCAGGCAGTCAATTGGGCGTGCGGTGTCGACGCGATGATCCGGTCCAGATATCTGCGCTGGATCGCGTCGGCTCTGGCGGGGCTGGTGCCGATCGGGAGCAGAGGGGTCGCTACCCGAATGCCCGGCGCAACGTCGCAAAACCGAACGGAAGAGTGGGAGCATTCTTCAAAAACGGGCTCCTCGAAGTAGACGATTTGGTGCTCTTTCGAGGCATGCGTGAGAATGTGCTGAGGACGTTGATAGACGAAATTCCATCGCAAATGGGAAAAGCATATCAATAAATCTTGCTCTTTTCTCGCTTTTACGGTGGTTTGTATTCTTATCGCCGCGTCCATATAAGCTTTTCCCTGGGGACATTGCCGTTTAGACTGCGAATAACATTTGTTAATCGCGAGATGCACGAAGCTATTCCTGCCGCATGTCTAACTGTCCGCTGATTAACTTGTTCCAGCCAACGAGCGATATGCAGGCGGAGTGCTGGCCAGCGCGTGTGGCATCTCTGGCGGCAGCTTTCTGGGGACGGCCGCTCGGGTGCCGCATTTTCGTTGAATGAGCAGCTAAAATATTCGATGGCTTGAATTGATTCGTCCGACCGACGCCAGGGGCGTTTAGCGGCCGACAATCGCTGGGGCAGATAGATGAAGATCGATTTCGAGACGAATGTGTTCCCGTTGTTTCACCCGCAAGCGGTGGACGATCTCAAAGACCCGTGCCCGGTTTATGACTGCCGGCTTTGGCATGTGTTCGGATCGAGCGGCACGGTGACCAGCGAGACTTGGAAGATTCTTCACGCCACGGCGCCGGAGTTGCACGGACCGTGGACGGAGCACGCGCCGATCGAGCTTCCGGTCACCGGCTCAGGCGTCGCGGCGCCGGGTGTAGTCCACGAAGACGGCGTCTTCCACATGTTCATTCAAACCGAGTTCATGAAATCCGGCGGCCGCTGTGAACACGCTGTGTCAAATGACGGGTTCAACTGGGTTGTGCTCAATCCTGCAATCCTGTCCGTGCCGGACACGGATGAAGACGGCATCTACGACCCGCACCCGGCTCTCATCGGCGGCAAGCGCTACCTCGTTTATTCCGGCATGCCGAAATTCACCCGCGTGCCGCAGCCGGACATCTATCTGGCCCGGAGCCAGTCCGATTCATGGTTCGGGCCTTGGAAGCGCTTGGGCAAAATCCTGGATCACAACGACATTCCCCACCACAACACACGGGACGACCCCGACTACGAATGGGGGATTGAAGGTGCGCAGTTGGTGGAACTTCCTGACGGCCGCGTGCTGCTCAACGCCACCTGCTTCCTTCCGCACGGACCGCGAGGTAGCCGGCAGCGGGTGTTTTTCGCCATTGCGAGCGCCGTTACCGGACCTTACGCCTCGATCGGGCCGGTGCTCGATCCGGACGGGCCTGGAGAAAACGGCCATTCGACGGTGATGATAGACGGCGATAGGCTTACGCTTTTTTACCAGAGTCGGGTTGCGGCGACGAACCATCGCTGGCGTTACGGCTTGGCTAGCTTCGACGTATCCCTGCTTTCGAAAGTGGCCTGACCGGCTCTTAACAAGTTCGAGCCTAGTCGGCATTTGTCCGTCAACCAAGTTCGTCGGCGGGAACAATGTCTCTCGGCCGTTGTTCGGTCGCTTTGCAGTGGAGAGCTGCCAGCTATGAGCTTGCGGCAAACAACCAGAATTTCGCGGCCCAAGCCCACAGGGCGAACCGCGCTCATGTTTGTTGTTTGTGCAGCCCGATCCTCTAGCAGCCTTGGACGCCAAGCCTACGCGAGGACGTCATGCGCCCCCGTATGAATATATTCAATCTCGGAAGTGACAGCAGCGATGTCCGCCATGCAAATCGCATTTCGACCAGCGATGTAGACCAACTCGCCTATTTCGCCGCAGTGAACGGCATCACAGAGCAACAGGCACGGGACCTGATCCAAAGGCATGGAGACAACCTTGCCGTGCTCGTCAAGGAAGCTCGGAAGCTCCGAGAGCTAGGATGATAAAGCGCATCACCGCCGATCGCCAATCACAGCACCGGAACAAGCGATGAGCGGCGTCGGGGGAAGCTCTCGCGTGGCCGCTTGGCAGAAAAACTTGTATCGACCGAGAAGAGGGATGATGGCAGGACGTGATTGCGCAGCGTGCGCAGGGTGTCGACGCCGCTGCTGCGGCGGCCACCGATTCGGCGATGGGCAGTGCTCGTCTCTCCTTGGTCTGCAATGACCAGCGATCCTCTTGTGCCGCTCGCAAAATCCGTTCGAGAACGGGACGCCGTCCTGTTCGTCGGGGCGGGCGTCTCCATGAGTGTCGGACTGCCTTCCTGGGAGGAACTGATCAAGCGAATGGCGGATGAGCTTGACCTTGAGGTGGACCTTGGCAGGCAGCGTGATCGCTTTCAGACCCTTGCCGAGTATTACCGCATCAAGCATGGCAGCATCGGACCGCTTCGCAGTTGGATGGACCGGCACTGGACCGTTAGCCGCGACAAGATCGAAAAATCCGAATTGCACCGTCTCATCGTCGCGCTGAACTTCCCGGTGATCTATACCACGAACTACGATCGGAACCTCGAAGTTGCCTTTGAGATACATGGCGTCGAATACGTTAAAGTGGCCAATGCGCGGGACGTGTCGAAGGCGCGCAGGGATGTCCCCTACATTGTGAAATTCCACGGCGACTTCGATGACGATTCCTCCCTGGTTCTCACAGAGACTGACTACCTCGACCGGCTGTCATTCGACTCGCCGCTCGACGTGAGGTTCCGTTCGGACGCCTTGGGCAGCACGGTTTTGTTCATTGGCTACAGCCTTTCCGACCTGAACATCCGGTTGCTCCTGCACCGGCTCTGGCAAACTTGGAGCCGATCGGGTTACGAGGCGGATCGGCCTCCCTCGTTCATTTTCATGGCGCACCGTGATCCGGTCGAGGAGGCAGTGCTGGCGCGTTGGGGCATCACAGTGGTCACGGGCGCCGACGATGATCCTGAAAAAGGGCTACTCGGTTTCCTCTCTCGCCTTGCTGCCCTCGTCGAGGCGAACCCAAGCGACCCACCGACGCTGGAGTCAGGAGGCGAACTACCCTGACCGGTTCACAGTGGCCCACCCGCCGAGTGGAACAGCTTGTCGCGTTCGCAAGTTCGGGTGCGCTGGTTCAGCGTACGAGACCCTACGTTCTGATTGCTATTGCGTACGGACAGGGCCCCAGGTTGGAAAGGCGAAGTTGAAGGAGAGAAAGTGCGGTTCGCGAAGTGGCGATCGCCGCGCCGCCTGAGATCCGGGAGAATGCGACGTGGTCGAGACGGGAGAGAGCGCGATGGATCAAGCAAAGATATGATCGTTCTGATCACTGGCGCTTCAGGTCTGATTGGCTCGACATTGTGCGCGCGCCTTGCGGCGGAGGGGCACGAAGTCGTCCGGGCTGTCCGTGGCCGCACACCAAATGGCCTTTTTCAGGGGCGGAGCGTCGTTATCGATATGGCGAGGGCATTGGAGGCGGAAGACTGGCTCCCCCACCTTCGTGGGGTCGACGCTGTCGTGAACTGCGCGGGCGTGCTTCAGGACAGTGCTCGGGAGAATACGCGCAACGTTCATGCTACCGGCGCCTCGGCTCTCTTTGCTGCCTGCGAACGCGCAGGCGTGCGAAGGGTTATCCATTTCTCTGCAGTCGGTGTCGACCGGGAACAGCCTTCAGCTTTCTCGGCCAGCAAGCTGGCTGGGGACCATGCGTTGATGGAGCGTGATCTCAACTGGTTGATCCTGCGGCCCTCGGTGGTGCTCGGTCGGCCCGCTTTCGGCGCAAGCGCCCTTTTTCGAGGCCTCGCGGCCCTGCCGCTGGTTCCAGCAATGCCCGGCACGGGCCTTTTGCAGGTTGTGCAACTCGACGATGTGGTCTCCACTGTTTCGATCCTGCTCGGTAGGCAAGGCCCGTTCCGCCTGACGCTCGAACTGGCAGGACCCGAGGCACTGACGATGAGCGAAGTCGTCGCCCGGTACCGCCAATGGTTTGGGTGGGGCAGAGCGAAGGAGTTTGTCCTGCCCGGATGGATGGCCGCAACGCTTTACCGGCTCGGCGACGTGGCGGGCCTCCTCGGCTGGCGGCCTCCAATACGCACCAACGCCGCCAAGGAAATCGCGCGCGGTGCGACCGGCGCTTTGGAGCCGTGGAAGCTTGCAACCGGGCTCCAGCCGTCCAGTCTTGCGTCCGCCTTGGCCGCCAGCCCTCCCACCGTGCAAGAGCGCTGGTTTGCCAGGCTCTACTTCGTGAAGCCGGCAATCTTCGTGGTTCTGCCGTTCTTCTGGATCGCGACCGGTATCATCTCCCTCACCACCGGTTGGCGCAGCGGAGTGGAGCTTCTGCTCAACACCGCCTTCGAGCCCTTGGCCGGCCCTGCTGTTGTCGCAGGCGCGTTGGGCGATATGGTCGTCGGCGCGATGATCGCATGGCGTCCGGCCAGCCGGGTAGGGCTCTGGGGCGCGATCTCGATTTCATCCTTCTATGCGATTGCTGGAACAATTCTTCGCCCGGACCTGTGGAACGAGCCCCTCGGCCCCCTGATGAAAATCCTGCCGATACTCGTCTTGCACTTCTGCGCGCTGGCGATCCTGGAGGAACGCTGATGCTCTACTTTGCGCTGAAATATTTGCACCTCATCGGCGCTGCCGTGCTGCTCGGCACCGGTGCCGGCATTGCGTTCTTTATGCTCCTCGCCCACCGGACCGGCAGCGCCGCCACGATCGCGGCCGTGGCCCGGATCGTCGTCATTGCCGATTTCCTGTTCACCGCCACCGCGGTCATCGCCCAACCGGTAACCGGCGCCGCATTGGCCTGGCAGTCTGGCTACTCGCTCCGCGAGGGCTGGATCGTGCTGTCGATCCTGCTCTACATCGTCACCGGGCTGTTCTGGTTACCGGTGGTGTGGATGCAGATGCGCATGCGGGATCTCGCTGCGCAAGCCGCATCCGCTGGCATCCCGCCGCCCGAGCGCTACAAACAACTCTTTCGGCTTTGGTTCGCTTTCGGGTTTCCAGCATTCGCCTGCGTGGCCGCGATCTATTGGCTCATGATCACACGGCCCGCAATCGAGCTGTTCTGACGAGCTTCCGAACTCTGCGCGATATGGACACGCAACGACAGTGTCTTGCGGCCAGCGCTGGCTGTCTCTCCGCCTTTGGCAGCTCGTCTACCCGTAAGGACGCACCGGGCCTCGTCAAACTGGCAGGGCCCAATCAACCCCAACCTTCATCTTTTCTTGCGAGCGGTGGCCTCTGCCCGCGCAGGCGCCTCTTTGATGCTAGCCGCGCCGCCCATGTCGCCATTCTTGGTTCGCCCGGCCCCCGGTCCGGCACCTAGATCCGCGCCCGTGATCGGAGCGGAGGAGGGGTCAGAAAGCGTGCGCTCGCCCATCTTGGCTACGATCTTCATGTCCTTGGCCGCCAGCTTGACTGTTGCCGTACCATCGCCATCGTCCGCCGGCATGACTTCCTCAAGGTCGTCCACGCGGTCCCATTCGTCGCCCGAGTTCCACGGCCCGTTCATGTCCCCTTCGCCCTGCGACGTGTTGACGTACATGCTGGCAAATCTCTCGATCCCGGGGAGCTTGCCGGTGGGGAAGTTGTTCTCAATCGCGTACAGCGCTTTCTCGAACGATTTCTGATGCGCGATTTCGCGCGTCATGAGGAACCCTAGCGCGTCCTTGACGCCGGGATCATCGGTGATGTTGATCATCCGCTCATAGACGATTTTGGCCCTTGCCTCCGCCGCAATGTTGGACCGAAGGTCGACGGTGGGCTCGCCGCGGGAATCGATATAGGCGGCAGTCCACGGCACCCCAGCGGAGTCGCACAGCGCAGGTGCGCCGCCGAACAGGATGGACTCCTTGGCCGTCGTGCCGCTGGCGCCAACCATCAAGTAGAGCTCTGCCTCCTTCATCTGCCCTTCGGCAAGCTGTGCTTTCAGGCCTTTGTTGAGCATGGTGACAATTGAGCCGACGACCTCCAGGTGGCTCAATTCCTCGGTCGCGATGTCGAGCAACATGTCCTTGCGGCCGACATCGTCTTCGCCCAGCCCTTGGGTGAAGTAGCGCATGGCGGCGGCAAGCTCGCCATCGGCGCCTCCGAACTGTTCCATGATCATACAGGCGAGACGCGGATTGGGTTCCGAAACACGGACGGTGTACTGCAGTCGCTTGTTGTGCATGAACATGGGGGGCCTCCAGGGTTGAGGCTCCCTAACATCGCGGCGCGGTGATTGTTCCTCGCGCAAATAGAATGGTGGATGGTCCCCTCTCTTGGCTGATCATCAAGAATTTTACCGCTCGGACTCGCAAGCAGAGTGAGACCACCCGCGTAGGCAGGCCGGGCACACCTTCCCGCCCCGCCGGTTTCATCCCAGCCAGGGACTGAAGTCAGGGCGAAAGAACCTTCTGGTGGAATTTTGCTTTGATGAGCCTTCAGGCCATTCCGATCACGTCGCGCCCGCGGCACGCTCGACTAGCGCGACAACACCGTGCCGGCGATCGGGAGCGCGTCTGACCGGTTAATCGACGCACCTCGGGACGACGGGTCAGTGATCCATCGGCGCGGGCTGAACAAGCACAGAGGTCCAGGCCAGAAGGGGGCAAGCGCGGCGGTTTCATCGGTCGACGTCGATCCAGGCGGGAGCGTGATCGCTGGGCTTTTCCCACCCACGGGTCTCGACATCGACACCTGCCGCTTGGATCGTCTGCGCAAGCGATGGGCTTACAAGCAAGTGATCCATGCGCAGGCCGGAGCTGCGATCGTAGCCGCCGCCATAGGAGAAGTTCCAATAGGTGTATATGCCCTTGCCTGGGTAGATCCGGCGAATCGCATCCACCCAGCCCAGGTCCAGCATGCGAGCGTAGGCGCTCCGGCTTTCCGGGAAGAAGACGGCATCGCCCAACCAGCGCGCAGGCACTACAGCGTCCATCTCGGTGGGGACGACATTGTAGTCGCCACAGAGAACGGCGCGCTCGTCTAGTATGGATTTGCTGTAGGTCAGGAGACGTTCGAACCAGCGGAGCTTGTAATCGAACTTGGGGCCTGGCGCCGGATTGCCATTGGGGAGATAGATGCAGCCGACGACAAGGTCGTCGATCTCCGCCTCCAAATAGCGGCTATGCGTATCATCGGGATCGCCCGGCAAGCCGCGGCGGCGCTCGACCGGGTCGGTTCCACGCGCTAGGATTGCCACGCCATTGTAGGATTTCTGGCCGTGCCAGATCGCGCCGAAGCCGGCATCTCGAATTGCCTCGATCGGAAATTTGTCGTCCGACGTTTTCAGTTCCTGGAGGCAGACCACGTCATAGGCAGTCTCGCCAAGCCACTTCAGCAGCACCGGCAAGCGGCCATTGACGCCATTGACGTTGAACGTCGCGATCCGCGTCATCGCTATCTCCCAGGGGTATTTCGAACACCCTCGGCCCCCATTCTCCACAGCCCATCCGCAGGAGCCTGGAGGAAAGCGGTAACGCCGTCGAAACGGCCACCCAGCTCTTCCTTTACCCTCTCGAATTCTTCCTGCCCGAAAGGCTGCCCTTGGTTGTCCATACATGGGAGCAGAATTTGTACAAGGTGCATGGCATCAATGGTGGCAGGTACGGTTCCGCGTTCAAGGCCACTGTGAAACGTCGGTGGCCGCGATGAAGGCGTGACCGATAGGCATCAAAGCCGGTAATTGACCTGTCGATCATTATCATCCGCCAGGTCGTGGATTTGGGGACTGATGATGCGCTTCTGGCTCTTTCTCGCATCGTGAGCCGGCTCGCTCCGCTAGCATGGCATTGTGGATATGAGTGGATGCCAAAGCCGCCTGACCAAATCCCACCGCTATCTGGTTCAATGCTTTGGCCACGTCTCCGACGGCGTAGACCCCCTCGATCGAGGTTTGCGCGTGTGGTCCAATGAGAATGTAGCCGTCCTCATCACAGTGCGCGCCAACTTCCATGGCGAGTTCCGATCGAACGTCGCACCCCATGGCGGTATAAAGCACGTCGATCCGCTCCGTCGATCCATCCGCCATGACGAGATCGAGGCCGGAGTTCCGTGGAACAAGATCGTCCACGAAGTCCCGGACCGCAATGCCGGCGGCGCCAGCCTTCGCACGGGTAGACCCTGAAACGTCTTCGGGATAGTTGCATATGATGCAAATGTCCCGACTGTAGTGCCGCAGGTATAGAGCCTCTTTAAGAGCCGAGCGTTCGGGGCCAACAACCGCGATGCGCTGTCCCTGAACCTCATAGGCATCGCAAACAGGACACAGCCGAACAATCCCTGCCGCAATCGCCTTGCGCAGGCCAGGCATTGCGGGAGCCCGATCGACAACGCCCGTTGCGAGCACAACGCGGGACGCATGAACGTGACCGACACCCGTTGCAAGAACGAAAGCACCGGGTCGTGCTGTCAGAGACTTTACGCCTGCCGCGACGATTTCGGTTCCGTATGCCGTCGCTTGCGCTCTCAAGCGGGCCAGCAGATCCTTGCCTGAAACGCCATCGGGAAAGCCTGGGCAATTGTGGGTCTTGGGAATGAGTTCCGCCCGTCCGTCGCCGGCGTCGAAGAGCAGCACGGATCGCAAGAAGCGAGACAGATAGACGGCCGCGGCAAGACCGGCAGGACCGCCCCCCACAACAGCGACATCGCAAAAGCGATTGATGCCCGGATTGATCATCGCCGCCGAACAAGCACAGGCCCTTGTTGTTCCGCTAGCGTGCTTGTGCAGCATCCAGTCAAGTTGCTGCTGGCGGGAGGTTAAAAAATGGAGCAGTTCGGCGGCGCGGTTGGCGAGCTTGCTGCATGCCTATTTCACCTAGGCCGGGGCGAAGACGATCTCGGCCGCAAGAACATGTTGCTCGACGTAATGACCGAAGAGCTCAGCCATCCAGCGGCACGACGCCGGCGTTAACTCGAGGCGGTTAGTCTGACCATGACGTCTGGTCGGCGAAACTATTTGCCCTGTCTTACGCTTCTCGACCTGGTTCGGTGTGTGGCTTGTCGAATGATCTCAGCGGCTTCGTAGATGGTGATACCGCACCTGCGGGCGTAGTATTCACCTTTCAACGGTTCACTGGTCCCGATTGGCGCCGAGCTTGCTTCTGGAACAGATGGCTGTTGACGGAGTTCGGTAGTGGGCAGCAGGCTCCAATCTGCCCAAGCGGCCCGCTGCTACTTCTCTTGGCTGAGGCATGACTAGCAGCGGGCCACTCTGGCTAAACGCGACATGATTGGTATGGGAAAGAAGGCAAAGCTTAGGGCCAAACATAGAGCTGAAAAGCATTTAGAAAGCGCGCTCATCGCGGAAGCAGCCTGAAGGGGCCTTCTGGTCCTGCCTATGCCGGAAGGGACCCCCCTTCATACTGGCGTGAAGTCCAGCTCAGGCGTCAATCGTCGACAATAGGCGCAAACCAGATCGACGGTCGCTTGCACATCGTCGAGGCAAAGAACCTCCGACGGGGTGTGCATATAGCGCAACGGCACCGAAAGCACACCACGTGAACCCAGACGCGCTGCCCGATCTCGGTGGCGACGTCTGTTCCGCCGATCGTGCTGAAGAACAGAAATCCGTTCTCATCGATGTAGTGGATGATGAAGCCGATCTCATCCATGTGACCGGCATACATGAAGCGCATCGGCGCCTCAGGATTGATTATGGCGGTCACATTGCCCATTACGTCCGTAGTCACCTTGTGAGCGAAGGGACGCACATATTCGCGAAAAAGGTCGGCAACGGGCCTCTCGAACCCGCTTGGCGATGGCGTTGCCACGAGCTTTTGGAAGAACTCAAGAGATGCGTCACGCATAAAACTACCTTCTGACTCCTGAGCCCTGATGCTGAGCGCGCCGGGCTTCCCGCCAGTTGCCGCCTTCGTCGGTGAGGTCGCCCTCGAACTGGTCCGTCCATGGCAGATCGTGCAGCCAACCTTCCCGCCGAGGCGTCCACAACTCGTAGGATGGAATGAGGTCACTTGACGCTGCGTCCAAGCTACCGATCATAATCTCGGCTTCATCGTCGCGGAGGCTCACCACTCGTGATCCGCATGTGGGACAGAAGCTGCGGCCATTGAAGGTTCGTAGCTCACCTGAGCCGCTGTAAGCTGATCGCGGCCATACTGCAAAGGTGGCGAAGGCGCTGCCGCTTGTTCTTTTGCAGTCCTGGCAGTGGCAAAGACCAATCCGCAACGGCTCACCTTCAACCACGTATCTTGCTGCGCCGCAGAGGCAGCCGCCGCTTCGCGCGGGGCTTGTGGGAGTGATATCAGTCGGCTCGCTCGATGCGCTGGTGCCGTTGTTCAAATCAGAAAGTGATTCCTTCGACAATCTCTAACTCCAACGCCTTTTCCGCCAGCAGGTAACAGCTGTTCATCGCGTGATTGCGAAGCTCATCGAGAGACATCCTCGAACCGCGAACAAGGTCGGCAAAGCCCTCGTTCTCGAGTTGCTCCGCCGTCTCAAGCAACGCCAGTTGTTCCCGGACGATCTGCAGGCAACTGCGTATGGGACCGTTCAGCACCAAGTCCTTCTCAAGTCGCCGCTCGTGGATCAGCAAGACCGCCTGTGGGCAAAGATACCTGTGGGCTTTTGGAAAGGCGGCAAGAACGGTCACCCCGGCGGAGTACACCGTGTTTTTGCCGATGACATAGCCCGCGCGGCCCGAATGCTTCAGGAACAGCTTTGCCTCAAGCGCCATGCGGCGAGCACCATCGGCATCGCCGCCAGGGGTATCGATCTCGACATAGAGGTCATCCTCGCCTCTACGAACCTCCTTCAGATCGTCTATGAAATTCAGAACAGCGCGGTCGTCGATAAGCCCATGAATTCGCGCGTTCGGATCGAAAAGAAGCTTGTGTCGATCCGGACTGCGAGTGGGTTGTTGACTAGGTTTTACTTGTCTGTCCATGCACCCGAGCCCTTTGTACAACCCCGAACTTTGTGGCTAGAGCATTGTTCCACCAAAAATAATGGAACAGCTCCGACGGGATCGATATGGATGACCCATCGGCTTTATGTCGGTGGGTTTCTCTTTGAGCCGCGCTTGACGATCGGGCCCTTCACCTCCATTTGGCGCGAACTGTTGGTAATCCGGCGCGAAGTGGAGCACATCGTGACCATCAAGCAGGGCGAACGGCACTGCGGGCTGAGCGCGGGGACCAGGACACTCACACTTCGCGGCCGAGCCGGGAAGATTACCTTTGGTGTGTTCGACCCACGCCATATTGAGGACGTGCTCGACCGTGACCGTCTGGCGCGAAAAAAACGCGGCCATCGCCGATGAGGAACACGCACGGGGGGCGTCACCGGTCGCTGGCTTGTTCTATTTTCACCCCTCTGAAGCCGACGCTCTAATTCGAACCTTCACCGGAGGGCTTCGGTCTGCGGTTTTTCTTTTATGACGGAACAAGCGGTTATTCAGCTTGTTGAAAAGAGGTCTGCGATCATCCCCTCAAGCGACCGCAGATTGGTGGAGACACCGGCCTGCGCTCTTGCCGAGGGGCGCGGGTTCCACTCGGAGGACGTCTGCCGGAACCAACGGGAGTTGCTCCGGCTCCTCTGCCCTGAACGGAGAACAACATGCTCAGATTTCTGATAACTCTCGGCGCGGTCTATGCCGCTTTCAAGCTTGGACGCGAGGTCGGGCGTGGAGAGGCTCGCATGTTGGTCAGCGCCCCAGTAGACTACGAGCGTCGGCCATCAGGACGGAGGTACGAGGATTAGCGTCTGGCCCGTGGGATCCGCAATCTCAGTTTACTGCAGCGCGGCCGCGCCCGGCATTCAAGGCTGGAGCAAGGCACCCCCGTATTGTGCCCAAAGACGTTGGCAGTCCCATATTCTTAGGCTTGGTGTGCCTGGCAGCCCATAGAACACCATCGCACCTCGAACATCGAAACCGAGAACCGACGCGTTGGCTACGAACTGGATAGCTTGCCCCAAGCTGATGGTGCCTATTCTGGTTTCGATTTTATTGGTGAGGTCGATTACGCCAAAGATTTCGGCGCTAGTGCCTCTGCCGGCCAAAACAGCCGACGAGATCGCGTCGTCCAAGGCAAGGAGCATACCGAAGTTCCCATGAGTTCTTCCTAACTTGGGCGTGAGGGATTGGTTCCAGATCCAGCACGGAATATGGCTCCGCCGTGGATGATTTGGCGAGCACACCCCGGCAGACGGGGCGGAAGGCGCAACTTTCCGACCGGCGTGGTGCACAACGAGTAGATGGGGCGGAATCAGGCGACGGATCAGCAAGCGGCGGACTTCAATCGCCGCCTGGACGAACTGTCAGGACTTCGGCGCCGCATCGTGACGTCATCCAAGGACCTGAAGCGGGAGGTCGACGAGCTGCGCCGGAAGCAAGCGATTTGTAGGCGCTGCCCGTCCGCTGTGGTCGCTCGGTCCTGGCGGGTCCTCGCCCAACCACCTCTCACCCGCTGGCTTCGGCCAGCGGGTTTTTTGCTTCGCCCTCTCGCGGAATGTAAAGGGCCTGTCCAGATGGCACCTTTGCAGCGAACTGGAGAGTGAACAGAAGCCGATTTTGGTCATCCGTTACGTTCATTATCCAAGGGGTCATATGCTCCCAGAAAGATTGCTTGCTGTCGTTGATCATCTCGCCGGCAGCGCGCACTGCTTCCTGGCGCGCGGCATCCAGATCGGGGAGATCGACGCCTTCATCATCGGGGTTGAATTCGCCGTTGTCGACGTGGAAATGAAAAAATGGGCATGTCGCTAGCCTTGTTGAACTGCAGAACAACGCTCGCTCCATCGCTTTGTTTCGCAGCGATCGCCTGTGCTCGTTGCAAGGCGAAGCAGAGCAATTGTTGCTGGACCATCGGGGCCGCCGGTCCTTGTCGACTGACAGCCCACACACCGAGATTGCACAGCCGCTAGCTCCCAGCCAGCGGAATTTTTGTTGCTGGAACATTCCAGCCAGGCGGCGGTTCGGATAACGGCGACGCATCTTTTGGCTAGGCTGTGCTGGCGTCGCGGTCGGGCTCGCATCACCCGACAAAGAGCCCGCATCGTTCCCCTCGATGCGGGCTCATCGCTTATAAGCGGAACCTGATAGGCTTATTTCGCTTATAGCCGGATGAGCACGCGAGGGGCTCGATTCATATATCGATGGATAGCTGAACACCTACCGATTTCGGATGATCCGGTGGCATTGGGCGATCTGGCTTGATTGATGAAGGGGGCCGAACGCGGAGGCATTTCACCCAGGGAAATTTAACGAAGAAGTCGATAGCGTTGCCGAGCTGATCTTTGAGGCGATGGAGCACGCCGAGGGCGCATGGCGTAGCAAAATGGAACAACATGCGATCACACCGAGTTCTACAGGCAGTCGTCGGTCCCTCGGGGGTGTTAGCCACGAATTCAGAAAGCCCGTCGCTCACGCTTATTAGCTGCGACGGGCTTTTCGTGAGCGATACCTAAAATTGTTAATGTGGAGGGATCAACGCTGGCGCATAATGCGAGTCTGCCCCGCACTTCATCGGGGTAAGGGCCCGGCCTGTCCGCCCGAAGTCCCCCCGACTCCCCGCAGGCCGGGCATCGTGTGTCTGGGGTGCCAGCTAGTCTAGTTGAGCGTCTTGTCGGCAACGAAGGGTGCCAGGGCTTCGGCAACGCGCTGTAGAAACGGCTCCCGATTGAGCACCACGCCGTTCGGCTCGACAAAGGTATCTTCCTCGTCCTGCTGCGCGGATGCTCAAGCGTCACGGTAAACGTAGAGTCGGGCATCGCGGCCGATAGAGCAGCCGCCATCTGAGCCCGATAGGCTGCGCTTTCGTAGCGGGCTTCCCGGGGCGGCACTACCAGAAATTCTCTGGCGGACATGGCCGCCTTCATCCGCTCCGGCTATTGCATGATCTCGCCCCCGCGAAATCCCAGGCCTAAAAATCTGGCGGCCGACGCATACTTTGGTTGGGGTCCCGGATTGAAAGCGTCGGGCCGCCGTTTGGGTGGGGCGCGTCTCAATTGACGCAGGTCCAGATTAGGCGCGCTGTTGCGCCTTTAATACTGGATGCCTTGATATGGTGAAGGAGGGCTCACTATCCACCGCCATGCGCAGCAGCCGCGACAAATGCAGGCGGTGCAGAGCTTGCATCTCCTCTAATTGGTGGAGCAATTCGATGGCTAGACGTGTCGGCAGGTTGTCCCGCTCCAGTCGGGCAATGAGTTCGCGTTGACGAAGCAGATGCTGCTCACCCAGCCTCACATGGCCTTTCACCATTTCGATCTCGTCGGCGAGAACCATGAAGAGGAACGCACCTGTCCTTTGCTCGTTCCGCCGGTCCAGCGAGGGCAGCTACTTGAACGCGTATTTGTACACCGCGCGGCCGCTCTCCTCAGTAACGCGAACCCATAGCCGTTCTTCTCTGCGCGCCTGGACCTCTTTCTTGGTACTGAGGGTCGCAGCCTCCCACGGCGACTTGGCGGTGACTGTGTTACGGGAAACCGGCGTCTCGCCGGCCATCTCCTCGACTTGGTAGGTTTTCATGCATAGCGCCCCGTTCGGTCACCGCTCCAACGATGATCGCCAAGCCTTGTTCCGGCTCAGAGGCGCGAGCGCGCGCGAGCCGACCTAGGCGAACGGCGCTCCACAGGCGACTAAGTTGCCTAGTTAGCGGAGGATGCCTTCCTCTTAGGTGGAACGTGGCTCGTCACCAGCCGCACAGTGTTCGTCTTGACCGTTATCCCGAGATCCTTGCCGCCGACCGTCACCGTGTCCTCGTCGACGCGTGTGACCTCTCCCACAATCTGGATCTGCTGCCCGCTGCTGATGTGGGGCGTGGTGTCCACGATCGAATGTGGTTGATGGTACGACGGGATCAAAACGCTGATCCTGTCCTCTGTCACGCGCTTGCGCACGGTTGCCGTTATGGCGACCTCGTCGCCGACCTTTATGCTGCCCTTCGCCATGCCATTACAATGCCGGAGCGGCAGATAGGTTCGCAAGCGCCAGCTAATGGAACAATCCGCCAGCCGCCTTGTTGTGTTTCGCTGCGCAGCTCGTGCCGAGGTCCCAGCGCAGCCGGGGGCTCAGACCCCGGAGCCCGTTCGACCCTCCCCAGACGAACGGGCTCTTGTGGTGGAATGTGCGACTACTGCCATATTAAATGTGGTTGGTGGCGACCCGGCACGGGCGCATAAGTGACCTATCGCCGGTAACGACCTTGTGGACATCGGCGGCTGAGAGACACACCGACCGCGCTCTTGTCTGAACCCAGACCGGGAGCGATTCGTTGACCGATCCAGTCTCCACTTGCCCAAACCAAACAGCGCTCGACGTCGCACTCATCGCAAGCTCGAAGGAAGCGATCGAGCGGTCGCGCGAATTACTGATTGAGACGAGACCGTTGCTCAATCCCTATAGCGCAGAGCATTGCACCGTGAATTCCGTCTCGATAACCGAGGTTTGTGGGGAATGGCACGTCCTCGTCCAGGAGGACGGGAAAGAAAGCGCTCGCACCTTTGTGACCGAGCAATATGCTCTGAACTATGCTGAAGGCCAAAGGTTGCGACTGCATTTCAACAAGGTGATGCGGATCTAGTCGCCGGCCGGTTTCTCTTCCACTGACTTGCCGCCGAAGCTCACGGGTGGCAACACCGAAGCGTCGTTCACAGTGGCGTCACAACGTGCCGAGCGACCTTGCATCGGCGAAGAGGCTGCGCCACGAAGCGTGTTGATGCGTCTCGGGGAACATTGAGGGCGCGAAAAACAAAGCCAACGCCGTCGCCGACAAGGCACGCAAGGCGAGCGCAACATCAGCATTGATTGGCGCATTGACGCTGGTGATTGGAGCGTCGCCAAGGCCCACGCCAAAAAGTCATGTGCCGTATCGCGGAAATAGACCTCTGTGAATGTTGACCCATTTCGTTCGCAAACGTCCGGTGAGGTAGCCGCCGGCGGCGGCCGAGAGCCACTGAACGATGACTGGCCAGACCGCGGCACTCACCGCGAAGGCGGTGGCAGACGGCATCAACAGCAGCGAAATCGAGGAAGATACCGGCAGCGTATCAGGCCGTGCTTGAAGCAACTATCCACCAACAAGGCGGCCGCACCGATTGATGGAGTTTGGGTCAACCTGCCCGGGGATTTGGACCGGCGGAACGATGACGTGAAGGTTTCCGCCCGGTCCGGATCTTCAAGGCATTCCGGAAAGCCTCCGCTCCCACTTCGCAGCCATGTCTCGAAGGGCCGTTGGAGCTGATGACGATCTTAGCCTGCCCGATTGTTAGACCGTATTTCTGGGCAAGCTCAACTGGTTCGTACGTATCGTTCCAGCTCTCGACCGGTTTGGTCATTTGCACTCCCTGGCGATAGGTCTTGGTCGCGCTCAACGTTCGTGGGACGTGGAGGTTCAACGGCAGGAGCGAAGTCCTTGCATTCGGGGAGGAGACGGACGCTGCGCCTCCAAAGAAGCGGCGCGAACGACTTTGTGTCGGGAGGCCTCCGGCTTACGGATATGAAGAGATTGCACTTATGCAATAAGTTCCCCAATAGCCCGGCCTCTCTGCAACCCAGATTGAGGGAACAGGCCCGGCTAGTCAGCCGTCTTGGGGGGATACGGCGCCTTCGTAGGGTGAATTGCCTGAAAGCAGGCGCCGGGCCGAGATCCTGTGGAGTTAACCGGTGGCGGTTCTGTAAAAGAAACCCCGCTTTCGCGGGGTTCTTCCGTCAGTGGACTGCCTTCTTTTTGGCGGCCGCCTTGCGCTGCCCTGACTTACCCTTTGAGGCAGAGTCTTTCGAGTGGGCTGACATCGCCGGTGCGGCACCGGCTTTCTTGGCAGCGGACGCTTTAACAGCGGCTTTCTTCGGAGCTGCATTCTTCGGCGCAGCGGCCTTTCTTGCACGCCCCTTTTTCGGCTCTTCCTTCGATGAGAAGATGCCGGTGATGCTTTCAATGATGGACATTGGCTGGCCCTCCGTTGAATTCGACAAACAATGCCGAGCGCCCAGAAATTGTTCCATGGGGCGGTCTCAACGTCGCCTCATTGGCCAGGCGGTTCGGGCCGGGCCAGCCCTGCCTTAATTGGGATCTGATCAAGATCATCTATTGCAACGAATGCCGCGCCGCTGGCCGCGATGATCGGAACTTGCAGTTCACAAACCATGCTCTGACGCCGGAGCGGCGGAAGGGCTGGACGCCTTACCCAAATAGGCGAGTTTCCGCTCTTACAGAAGCGGGCGGCTTGGCTTCCTCGGTTCCGGCAGGCTGTTACAGGGATTTGCGGCCAACGCGGCTAAGCGCCAGTCCTTTTGGCACATCTCCCTTGCCAGTGACTCATTGCGATCATCATCAGCGGTCGCTCGACCTTTGTTCGCGGCAAGCAGATAGTCAGCTCTGTTCGTGCGGTAGTCTTCTTTTTTTGCAGTCATCGTTTCCTCCCGGATTCCGCAGGCATTGCCCTCCTTCTGGCCTGACGGCGGAACACACTAGCTGCTGATATATCGCGGGAGTCCACCAATTGAGGATTGTGTAGAACGATATATCCGGGGTAGCGGCTCAATCATAGGCAATTGGCTGCGTAGCCAATGAAGCTGATATGCCGCCGATCTTCCTCCAACACGCTGCCGGCTACTTTTCGTCCGCTACGGAACCTTTCCGCCCACAACTGCTTCCCTGTGATTGCTGGGAGGATGATCAATGGCAAATCTGGGCAGATTGGCTGTGGCCATATTAGGCGTGCTCGCCTACGAAAATCGCGACAAAATCGGGGAATTGCTGCGCGGGAGTCGCGATCCGAACAATCCGCAGGGCGGCATACTGGACCAACTATCCAAAGGCGTTTCCGGGACAGCGCTTGGCGATATCGTCGAGCGATTCAGGAATGCGGGAGCCGGGTCTAAGGTGGATTCCTGGGTCAGCCCCGGCCCGAACCAACCCATCGAGCCGAAAGAGGTCGAGACGGCGATCGACGATGAAACGCTGACTTCGCTTTCAATGCAGACGGGCTTGTCCCGGGATGAACTGATCGCCAGGATAACGCGTGATTTGCCTGAGGCGATCAACAAGTTGACTCCGAATGGCGAAATGCCCGCTGCAGGCTCGGAGGACATTACTCTTCTTGATCGGGTGCCGCCACGTACCGGGGCCTAGTCGGCCATTAGTCGAGGTGTGTCGTCCGAACTGCCTCCGCCACAGCGCACAGCCGCCCGCCAGGCGCCAAGCAGTGCTCACCAGAAGGGCGATGGCCATGTACCAGGGGTCGCCCGGTATTCAAACCAGAACAACGTGTCGAGAAGGAAATCGACAGCACCGTAGCAGCCCGAGGGCGATTAGGCTGGAACACGAGGCGCATCTCGTAGTTCGGTGTCGGGCGGCCGATCCAATGTCCCTTAAATCGGCTGTCCATCCATCCCTAGTGCCATGTCAGGCCCACAACTGTGCTCCGGTGGTGGGCTTATCATTACAAAAAGCGCAACTTTTGTGATCGACATTACGCGCTAATCTAGGCTGCACAGTAACCCTTGTTATTGAGAGCAATTCGAGCGGTTAGCAGAGTAAAGGCCGTCTTGGTCGATTGGTCCTGTGTCACGAACATGACCGCGACTTCGACGGCCCGCTGCTTGGAGGGATGTGGACACTTTCGCTTGGCGGCGGGCCAAATTACCTCACCCGACTCTGATGGTATTCGCTATGCACTTCCAGCCTTGTTGCCGGGGGGGAACATTTTTGGGCATGGGTGATCCGAAGGAACACTACAAGGATGACTAAGGTGAAATTGGGCCGCAGCTAAACCTATGATCTGCACCGGCTCCGATTCTTTTGGTCGCTGTTTACTTGACGCTCGAGCCGCGCGCATTCCGAACACGAGATGGCGCGGCCCAGGCGAAGCGCTGAAGGAGCGCCAAAGCGGACTGGCACCAACAAAGTCGCCGAGAGTCTTCGCCCCGATACTGATGTCCGCTTCCGCTCCGCCTGGAGTTGAAAGCTGCTTGTCCGCTCCCGGTCCCGCAACAGTCTCGGGGCGTTTCTCTGGTGGCCAATCATGGCCGAAGGAGAAACGAAATGGGACACTCTTGCTACGACCTGACCACCTCCGATCGCCGGGCATGGAATGCAGGCAAGAAAGTCGGAACGAAACGCCCGCTGAAACCTCGACAGATATGGGCGATACGC
>NZ_RZRX01000289.1:0-7339 GCF_003997405.1 Mesorhizobium sp. M2A.F.Ca.ET.042.01.1.1 | reverse complement strand
TCCACCCACATCGTCAAGTCGGACACGCTGATGGATATCGGGCTTGGCGCGCTCTACTCCGAGCAGGCTGTCGAGAACGGCATGACGACGCGCAAGGCCGATATGATCTTCGCGTCCCTGCCCTACCGCATCCTGCACGAATTCCAGATTCCGCTCTACCAGCAGATGAAGGAGCGTGACGCGAAATTCTATGAAGACCTGGAGAAGGCCGGCTTCATGCTCGACTGGGGCGATGACGGCTCCGGCCTGTTCATGAAATACCTGCGCCGCGGTTCCGGCTATTACATCGATGTCGGCGCCTGCGACCTCGTCATCGACGGCTCGATCAAGCTGAAGAGCGGACCGGGTGCGGCGGTACAGGAACTCACCGAAACCGGGGTCAAATTCGTCGACGGCACCGAATTGCCGGCCGACCTTGTGATCTATGCCACCGGCTACGGCTCGATGAACGGTTGGGCCGCCGACCTCATCTCGCAGGAAGTGGCGGACAAGGTCGGCAAGGTTTGGGGTCTCGGCTCCGCCACCACCAAGGATCCCGGCCCTTGGGAAGGCGAGCAGCGCAACATGTGGAAGCCGACGCAGCAGGAAGCGCTGTGGTTCCACGGCGGCAACCTTCACCAGTCGCGCCACTATTCGCAGTATCTTGCGCTGCAGCTGAAGGCCAGGCAGGTCGGGTTGCCTACCCCGGTGTATGGGCTGCAGCAGGTCTACCACAAAGCTTGAGGCCGGACGCTTTCCATAGATGGAAGCCCGCCACGGGCTTCCATCTACCCGCCTTGAGCTTCGGGAAGGCCCACATGGTCGCAACTTGATGGCTATCGATCTTTCCCTATCCGCTTCCAGTAGATCAGCGTGCCGGTCAGCCCGCCATGCGGCTTCAGCGCAAAGTCGGGGATCTCGCCGGTCAGCCTGAAGCCGAGCTTCTCATAAAGCCCCGCCGCGCCTTCCTCGCTTGCCGTGTCCAGCACGAGCAGCGTGCGGCCCTTCTCGACCGCCAGTGCCTCCGCGGCGCGCATCATTGCGCTCGCGACGCCTTTGCCGCGGTGGTGCCGGCCGGTCATCAGCTTGGCGATCTCGGCGCGGTGCGGCTGGTTGGGCGGAAAGTCGAGCAGCAGCGTGACGGTTCCTGCAAGCACCCCATCCTCCCATGCGCCCAGCACCGCCCTTTCCCCGCGCGCGGCCGCGGCAAGCGACTTGCGCCAGAAATCCAGTGCCGCCTCCGCCGGCAATGGATGCATGAAGCTCACCGACCCGCCGGCGGCGACCGTCTCGATCAAGAGATCAGCGAGCATCACAATGGTCGCTGCATCGTCGCTCAACACTCGGATCTCAAGTGGGTTCATGCTGGTGTTCTCCAAGGCGATGCGACATCGGGAAAGATCATTCGAAATGCCTGCTCCGCCTGCGCCGCCGCGCCCGCCGGATTTCGGCGATCCGGTCGGCGTCGTCCGCGCTGAGATGGCGACCGCGCTCCAGGATCTCGAGCGTATATTCCTCATAGGTCAGCCCGAGGCGCTCGGCTCTCTCAAGCCGCATCAGCATGACGGCCTGGCTTGGCGCCTTCCAGGCCTTGTCGTGCGCGGCGCGCCAGGCGAGGAAGACGTAAGCGTCGCCCTTGCCCCAGGGCGGGCCTTCATAATCGTCGAGCGGCGGCCCGCCATTGTGCGAGCGGTTTGGCCGGCGAGACACGGGCTCAGTCCCTGACCAGCGCCACGAGATACTCCGCGGCAGCCGGTCCGGGAGCATGAAAGACACAATCCGCCGGCGCCCCCAGCGCCAGGCAGTCGCCGGGCTCGAGCCGGTGCACCACATCACCCTCGGTGAAATCCAGCCTTCCGTCGATCAGCCATATCTGCTGCTTGATGAAGGCGTAGGCGGCGGCCGGAAGGCTGACCCTGGCGCCCGCCGGCAGGCTGACCCTGATCAATTCGAGCGGCATCTGAGATGCCGGCGACAGATGCCGCCGGATGTAGCCCGTTGCCGGATCCTGCCACACCGGCTGCTCGTCCCTGCGCGAAACGCCGCCGCCTTGCAGCTCGGCCCGCGCGATCAGCGTCGACAGTGTCATGCCGAAGGCGGCCGCGATGCGCACCAGGAGCGCCGCGGTCGGACTGGTCGTGCCGCGTTCGATGGCGCTCAGCATCGCTTTGGACACGTCCGAGCGCCCCGCAAGCTCGGCCAGCGACCAGCCCCTCACCATCCTTTCGGAGTGTATCCGCCGGCCGATCGTGGCAGTGATATCATCCGATATATCGTTCATTCGTCCAATATATCGGAATTGCGAATGCTGGGAAGAGGGTATTCGATCGAATTGTCGCGACCGGCTTAACACCGTCTACACCATTCGACCTCACCTCAATTTAACCCCGCCTGGATAGGATCGACGCTCCAGGGAATGGGACCAGGTCAGTCATGTTTGTCGAACGCGAAGCCTCCGTTGGCGAACCGATTTCGCAGGAGCGCCGCAACGCCCTGCAAAGCGACAAACGCATTCTCGGCAATGTCGTGCAATGCGACGGCGCGCGCGCCACCATCAGCGCCTACGCCGAGGACGCCGACGGCACGGTCACCGGCCAGTGGACGGTCGGCAAGATGATCTCCATCAATCTCGGCACGACGCGCACGGTCGGCCTTGTTTACGAGATCGGCAAATCGGACCGCGCCTGGAGCAATGAGGGCCAGAACCCGATCGAGGTCAGCATCGAATTGATCGGCGAGGTGCGCGACGGCGCGGAGCCCGGCGCCAAGCCGGTCTTCGACCGCGGCATCACCGCCTATCCGCATATCGGCGCCATCGCCCATCGTATCCGCAGCCGCGACCTGCAGGCGGTCTACGATCTGGCCGGACGCCATTCAGTCACCATCGGCACGCTGTCGCAGGATGAATCGATCGACGCCCACATCGCCATCGACGACACGCTGGCGCGCCATTTCGCTATCGTCGGCACCACCGGCGTCGGCAAGTCCACGGCGGTCTCGCTGCTCTTGCGCAAATCGATCGAGGCGCGCCCGGACCTGCGCGTGCTCATCCTCGACCCGCATAACGAGTTCGCGGCCTCGCTGCCGGAATATTGCGTCAAGGTCGATTCCAAGACGCTTGACCTGCCGTTCTGGATGTTCAGGCTGGAGGAATTCGCCGAAGTGCTGTTTCGCGGTCGCGAGACGGTGCCCGAGGAAGTGGATGTCCTGCGCGACCTGATCCCGGCGGCCAAGAACCTCTACCGCAACCCCAGTTCCGGCACTTATGTCAGACGCGGCAGCGATGCGCTGACGGCGGATACGCCGGTGCCTTACCGCATCGCCGATCTCATCAAGCAGATCGACGAGCGCATGGGCCTGCTCGAAAGCAAGAACGACCGCCCGGTCCTGAAGTCGCTGAAGACGCGCATCGAATCGGCGGCCGCCGATCCGCGTTACCGCTTCATGTTCAGTTCCCGGCTGATCGAGGACACGATCCACGAAACGATCGGCAATATTTTCCGTGTCCCCAACCACGGCCGCCCGGTCACCTGCTTCGAGATGGCGGGCATGCCTTCGGAAGTGGTCAACTCGGTCTGCTCGGTGCTGGCGCGCCTGGCCTTCGACCTGGCCTTGTGGAGCGAGGGCCGGCTGCGGTTGCTCCTGCTTTGCGAGGAAGCGCACCGCTACATGCCGGCCGATCCGCGCCTCGGCTTCGCGCCAACCAGGCACGCGCTGTCGCGCATCGCCAAGGAAGGGCGCAAATATGGCTGTTATCTGGGTGTCGTCACCCAGCGCCCGGGCGAGCTCGACCCGACCATCCTGTCGCAGTGCTCGACCTTCTTCGCCATGCGCCTTGCCAACGAGCAGGACCAGGCAATCATCCGCTCGGCGATCGCCGACTCCTCGGCCTCGACCCTGGCCTTCCTGTCCTCGATGGGGCAGCGCGAAGCTATCGCCTTCGGCGAAGGCGTCGCGACCACCATGCGGTTGAAATTCGAGAAGCTGGCGCAGGAGTTCATCCCCGGAACCGCGAAAAGGGAGCAGGTCGAGCCCTCCGTGGACGGCAGCGATGTCGACCTGGCCATGATCGTCGAGCGGCTCCGCAACGTACCGAAGCCGCAGCAGGCCATGGCCTTCGCCGAGACCGTCGACTCGGCCCGGCAGGCCGGCGACCCGGACTATAAGAAGCCGGCTACAGCCGCCCCCCGCCCTCAGCCCGATGACGACTTCGACACCCGCTACGGCCTGAAGCCCTCGACCTTCGGCATGCGCCAGTTCAACGACTGAACAACCAACCTCGCAAGCACAGCCAAATTCCGAACAGGAATTCATCAGGCCGATCGAATGACGTGGCTTTCGAGAAGCCGGAGCGGAGCGGACTTCAGTCCGTGAGCACCGGAAGTCGAGAAAGGCGCGTCATTCGATCGGCCTCATGAATTCATGTCGGAATTTTAGGCGCAGACGCGGTTGCGGCCCTGCTTCTTCGCCTCATAGAGCTGACGGTCGGCGCGGCGGTAGAAATCCTCCGCGCTCTCCTTATGGTCCCACACGGCAAGGCCGACGCTGGTGGTAACCTTGAGCCGCACATTGCCAGACAGGATCGACAGGTTGGCGATCGCCTTGCGGATGCGCTCGGCGAACCTGGCAAGCAGCTCGACATCCATGTTGGGCGTGACGACGGCAAACTCCTCGCCGCCCAGCCGCGCCACCACGTCGTGGTAGCGCGTCATGCTCCGCAGGCAGGTGGCCACAGCCCGCAGCACCTCGTCGCCGACATCGTGACCATGTGTGTCGTTGACCTGTTTGAAGTGATCGAGATCGAGGATCATCAGCCCGACCGGCCTGTCGATGCGCCGAAATTCGTGGAGATATTCACGCAGCGCATCGTCGAAATAGCGGCGGTTCTGCATGCCGGTCAGACCGTCGGTGAGCGCTGCCTGCTCAAGCGTCTGCGAACGGGCGCTGAGCGAGACCGTCATGGCCCTGAGCTTGCCCTCTTCCCGCACCTGGCCGCGGATCAGCGGGTAGATGAAGAAAGTGCCGAAAAACAGCGCGGTCGCCAGCAGCGCGCCAGTGACGAAAAGCAATTTGTTCAGGTAGACAATTTTGTCGCCGCGTGATGCCGCGTCGAGGTTCGAGGCGATGTCCTGCAATTGGCCATAGGCATGGAACGTCACCAGGCCGGCGGCCAGGATCACGAAAATAAACACGAAAAATGCGGATTCCGCCTTATGGAAACGCATCTACTCCCCGCACCACTGGAACCCTCGAGCTTATGCCACATCGGACCTTACGGACCGTTAACCCGGACAACCCTGGCGGGAATTAGAGCAAAGGATTTTAAGGCACTGATTGAAAATGGCTTTTCGTCAGTCGTGAACTGCCGGTTGATCGCCCGGTCGCAACCTGCGCCACTCCACGCCCAGCTGGTGCCTGAACCAGGTCGATTGGCGCTTGGCATACTGCCGCGTCGCGATCTTGGCCCGCTCGATCGCCTCGGGAAAACCGGACCGTCCGGCCATCGCCGCCTGCAACTCGCGTACCCCGATCGCTTTCATGGCCGGCAGGTCCGGGTCGAGGCCGAGCGCCGTAAGCTGCCGCACTTCGTCAAGCGCGCCCTTGTCGAGCATCTGGTCGAACCGCGCCTCGATGCGCCGGACCAGTTGCGCCCGGTCCGGCTCGATCACCAGGAACCGAGCGCTGTCGCGGTCGATCAGCGGGCGGCCGCGCGCCGCCTGCCACTCCAGGAGGGAACGTCCCGAAGCATCGAGCACTTCGAGCGCCCGCACGATACGCTGACCGTCCGTTGGCCTGAGTTGCATGGCCATGGCTGAATCCTCGTGCATCAGCAGCCGATGCAGCCTTTCGGCTCCCTGCTCCTTGAGCTCGTAGCGCCAGCGCTCACGCACAGCCGGTGGAATGTCCGGCATGTCCGAAATGCCCTCGGCCAACGCACGGAAATAGAGCCCGGTGCCGCCGACGAAAACAACCGGACGGCCCGATAGGACGCCATCGTCAATCAGCTTCGCCACATCGCGCAGCCAGGCGCCGGTGGAATAGGCCGTGGAGGGATGCACATGGCCGTAGAGGAAATGCGGCACGCGCGCCGTTTCGGCGGCGCTCGGCCGCGCGGTCAAAACGTCGAGCACCGAATAGCCCTGCATGGAATCGGTGTTGACGATGACCCCGCCCTTGAGTTCGGCAAGATCGAGCGCCAGCGCCGACTTGCCGCTGGCTGTCGGCCCGGCTATCAGGATCGCGTCCTTGACGCGGCCTTCGCCCGCCTGCCTGCCGGAATGTTCAATGCCGCTGATCGCCACTCTAGTGTCCCGTCCAGAAGCCCGCGCCGTGCCGGCCTCGCTTGCGAATATGGCCTTGCGGGCCGCCGGCGCAAGCGCTGTCCGTTGGCTGGCTGAAGACGTCGCCTGTGACCTCGTCCTGCCGCAGACGCCGGATATCGGCGAAATGACCGCCAATCTGCGCGCCGCACTGGCGTCCGAGCCGGTCGATGTCGTCGTCCAGCCCGCCGAAGGCAGGCGCAAGAAGATCCTGCTCGCCGACATGGATTCGACGATGATCGATCAGGAGTGCATCGACGAGCTTGCCGACGAGATCGGCGTCAAGGACCATGTAGCGGCGATCACCGCGCGCTCGATGAATGGCGAGATCGCCTTCGAGCCGGCCTTGCGGGAACGCGTCGCCTTGCTGAAAGGCCTGGACACGGCGGTAGTCGACCGCATCATCGCCAATCGGCTGACGCTCGCCGCCGGCGGCCGCGCATTGGTGCAGACGATGCGTGCCAACGGCGCTTGGACTGCGCTGGTCTCGGGCGGCTTCGACGTCTTCACCAGCCGCATTGCGGAGATGCTGGGGTTCCAGGAAAATCGGGCCAACCGCCTGATCGAGGAGGACGGCAGATTCGCCGGCATGGTGACCGAGCCCATCCTCGGGCGCGCCGCGAAGGCCGAAGCGCTGCTGGACATTGCCGCGAGGCTCGCGCTGACAACAGAGGATGCCATCGCGGTCGGCGACGGCGCCAACGATCTCGATATGATCCGTCTTGCCGGCACCGGCGTCGCGCTCCACGCCAAGCCGGCGGTGGCCGAGCAGGCCCGCATCCGCATCGATCATGGCGACCTGACCGCGCTGCTCTATCTCCAGGGCTACCGCCGGGACGAGTTTGCGGAATGAAGCCGATCCGCACCGAGCGCCTGATCCTGCGCAACTGGGAGGATCGCGACCGCGAGCTTTTCCATCGCATCAACTCCGATGGACGCGTGATGGAATTCTTCCCGTTCCGCCGCGACCGTGCCGCTGCCGACGCCAAGATGGACGAAGTCCGCGCCTGGATCGAAGAGGACGGCTACGGCTTCGCCGC
>NZ_RZRX01000288.1:0-7370 GCF_003997405.1 Mesorhizobium sp. M2A.F.Ca.ET.042.01.1.1 | reverse complement strand
TGGCGAGGGTGTGTCCAAGACCGGCGAGCTTGTCGATCTCGGGGTCAAGGCCGGCGTGGTCGAGAAGTCGGGCGCCTGGTTCTCCTATAATTCGCAGCGTCTCGGCCAGGGTCGCGAGAACGCAAAACTGTTCCTACGCGACAATCCCGACACGGCGCGCGAGATCGAGATGGCGCTTCGGCAGAATGCCGGGCTGATCGCCGAGAAATTCCTCGAGAATGGCGGCTCCGAAGGCGGGGACGACGGTTTCGAGGATGAAGCCGGCGCCATGTAGGCCGGTTCCAGGAAGATCGCGCGGCGGTTTCCTGTTCGGCGCAGGCAATTCGTCGGCTTAGCCGGAGTTCGGCCACAATCCTGGTTTATTTGGTTATGCTTATGTAATCGCGTTCTTGAGTACTGCGTACCCGAACCGCCGGCCTTCGCGCCGGCGGTTTTGCGTTTCGCGGGCGGTTTTGAGCCGCTGCCCGCTTGCCGATTGGCCCAACTCCGTGTTTCTGGACAGGCTCAAGAGCTATCGCTAAAAGGCCCATCTATCTTCTGAAATACCAAAGCCCATTTGCCGCCGGCCGGGCCGGTGGTTCTTGCGAAAAAGGCAGTGTGCAATGAGTGGCGTGAACGACATCCGGTCGACATTCCTCGACTACTTCCGCAAGGAGGGCCACGAGATCGTCGCCTCCAGCCCGCTGGTGCCGCGCAATGATCCGACGCTGATGTTCACCAACGCCGGCATGGTGCAGTTCAAGAACGTTTTCACCGGCCTGGAGAAGCGCTCCTATTCGCGCGCCGCGACCGCGCAGAAGAGCGTGCGCGCCGGCGGCAAGCACAATGACCTCGACAATGTCGGTTATACCGCGCGCCATCTCACCTTCTTCGAGATGCTCGGCAATTTCTCGTTCGGCGACTACTTCAAGGAGCGCGCGATCGAGCTTGCCTGGAACCTGATCACCAAGGGTTTCGGCCTGAAGAAGGACAAGTTGCTCGTCACCGTCTATCACACCGACGATGAGGCGGCAGCTTACTGGAAGAAGATCGCCGGCTTCTCGGACGATCGCATTATCCGCATTCCGACTTCCGACAATTTCTGGGCGATGGGCGACACCGGCCCATGCGGTCCCTGCTCGGAGATCTTCATCGACCGCGGCGAGCATATCTGGGGCGGCCCGCCCGGCAGCCCGGAAGAGGACGGCGACCGATTCCTGGAATTCTGGAACCTGGTGTTCATGCAGTATGAGCAGGTGACGAAGGAAGAGCGCATCGACCTGCCGCGTCCCTCGATCGACACCGGCATGGGGCTGGAGCGCATGGCCTCCATCCTGCAAGGCGTCGAAAGCGTCTTCGAGACCGACCTGTTCAAGCATCTGATCGATGCCGCGTCCTCGGCGCTCGGCCAGGGGCCAAATACGGAGAACGTCGCGTCCTACCGCGTGATTGCGGATCACCTGCGCTCATCCTCTTTCCTGGTGGCGGACGGCGTGCTGCCCTCCAACGAAGGGCGCGGCTATGTGCTGCGCCGCATCATGCGTCGCGCCATGCGCCATGCGCAGTTGCTCGGCGCCAAGGAACCGCTGATGTGGCAGCTGGTGCCGGCGCTGGTGCGTGAGATGGGCCAGGCCTATCCCGAGCTGGTGCGCGGCGAGGCGCTGATCACCGAGACACTGAAGCTCGAGGAAACACGTTTCCGCAAGACGCTGGTGCGCGGCCTCGGCCTGCTTTCGGACGCGACCGAGACCCTCAAGGCTGGCGACATGCTGGACGGCGAGACGGCCTTCAAGCTCTACGACACCTACGGCTTTCCGCTCGACCTGACGCAGGATGCGCTGCGCCAGCGCAGCATCTCGGTCGATATCGCCGGCTTCACCGACGCGATGGAGCGGCAGAAGGCCGAGGCGCGCGCGCATTGGGCGGGCTCGGGCGAAGCCGCGACCGAGACTGTGTGGTTCTCGGTGCGCGAAAAGACGGGTGCCACCGAATTCCTCGGCTACGACACCGAACAGGCCGAAGGCATCGTTCAGGCGCTGGTCAAGGACGGCAAGACGATCGACAGTGCCTCCCAGGGCGACGCGATCGCCGTGGTCGTCAACCAGACGCCGTTCTATGGCGAATCCGGCGGCCAGATGGGCGATACCGGCGTGATCTCCGGCGAGGGCTTCTCGATCGAGGTTTCCGATACGCAGAAGAAGGCCGACGGTCTGTTTGTGCATCTCGGCAAGGTGGCCAAAGGCACGGTGAAGACGGGTGCCGCCGTCGAGCTCAAGGTCGACCATGCCCGCCGCTCGAAGCTGCGCGCCAACCACTCGGCGACGCATCTCATCCATGAGGCACTGCGCGAGGTGCTGGGCACCCACGTGGCGCAGAAGGGCTCGCTGGTCGCGCCCGACCGCCTGCGCTTCGACATCTCGCACAACAAGCCGATCTCGGCCGATGAGCTAGAGGAGGTCGAGCACATGGCGAACGAGATCGTCGTTCAGAACAGCCCGGTGACGACGCGGCTGATGTCGGTCGACGACGCCATCGCCGAGGGTGCGATGGCGCTGTTCGGCGAGAAGTATGGCGACGAGGTGCGCGTCGTGTCGATGGGCACCGGCCTGCATGGCGCCAAGGCCAATCGGCCCTATTCGGTCGAGCTTTGCGGCGGCACGCATGTCCGCTCGACCGGCGATATCGGCCTGGTGCGTATCCTGTCGGACAGCGCGGTGGCGGCCGGCGTGCGTCGCATCGAGGCGCTGACCGGCGAGGCGGCGCGCAGGCATCTCGACGAACAGGACAAACGCCTGAAGGCCGCGGCGGCGACCCTGAAGATTTCGCCGGCCGATGTGCCGTCGCGTGTCGAGGCGCTGCTCGAAGAGCGCAAGAAGCTCGAAAAAGAGCTGACCGAGGCGCGCAAGAAACTGGCGCTGGGCGGCGGCTCGGCCGTTGCCGATGCGCCGGCTGCCAACGAGACGGTCGCCGGCGTCGGTTTCCTTGGCAAGGCGGTTTCCGGCGTGGCGCCGAAGGACCTGAAGCCACTTGCCGATGCCGGCAAGAAAACGCTCGGCTCGGGCGTGGTCGTCTTTGTCGGCGCCGGCGAGGACAACAGGGCAAGCGTGGTCGTCGGCGTCACCGACGATTTGACCGGCCGCTTCAGCGCTGTCGATCTCGTTCGCGTCGCATCCGCCGCGCTTGGCGGGCAGGGCGGCGGCGGCCGTCCCGACATGGCGCAGGCCGGCGGCCCGGATGCCTCCAAGGCCAATGATGCGATCGCGGCGGTGAAGGCGGCGCTGGAGGCGGCTTAAGATGGTTGGCTTAGCGTAGGCCGGTTCCTAGTTCTGCGAGGTCAGCGCTGCCCCTCATCTGGCGCCATCTTCTCCCCGTTGAACGGGGAGAAGGCGCTGCTATCGCGGCTTTCGCCAAAGGTCAGCAGGTGCAGGAAAGGCGCCGGCGTTGCAACCGTTTCTTTCTCCCCGTTTACGGGGAGAAATGCCCGGCAGGGCAATGAGGGGCGGCGCCGACGTTGAGGAAATTCACTCGGCCTAAGCGACCTTTTCAGTCCGCACAAAGCTCGCACGATCAGCCACGCGCGCAAACCAATCACGGATTTCCACGAACCGTCCCAGCAGATCGCGCCCTTCCTCGACCTTGAGGAAATAGGCGATGATCGGCGCCGCGTGCAGGTCGGCCAGCGTCAGTTGCTCGCCGAGCAGCCAGGGCCCTTTTGCCTTGAGCGATGTCAGGACCTTGAGCACGGTCTCGGCCTGGCGGAGCCCGGCGGCGATCAGCGCCTCATCCGGCGGCGTTTTCTCCAGCCGCTCGACCGCCACATCCCAGACCATGGCGCGGTAGCCATAGGCATCGAGCATGCCGATGATCTGGTTCATCCGCGCCCGAAGGCGCGGATCAGTGGGCTGAAGGGCCGGACCATCGAAGGCTTCGTCGACATAGCGCGCAATTGCGCCGGTCTCGAACAGGCGAAAGCCGTCATGCTCGAAGGCCGGGATGCGGCCGAACGGGTGATGTTCCAGATACCAGGCGGAAATGCCGTCGGCGGCGAAGATGTCGAGCGGCACCAGCTCGTAGCCGATGCGTTTCTCCTCCAACGTCATCCGCGCGATGCGCACATAAACGCTGTAGTCGGCGCCATAGAGGATCGGCTTGGCCATCGCTCCCGCTCTTTTTGCTTAACCCACAAAAAACGAAGGCTCCTTTCGGAGCCTTCGACACTAAGGGACTTTGTCACACGGCCCGGCCCTGCGCTATGGCTCCGGGCGTTCGTCGCATGAAAAGCCCATTTTGGGGCTTTTCATGCGCTTCGCGCACCACTCCTCACCCCATTGCCTTCTGCAAATTCTCGTCGATCTTGTCGAGGAAGCCGGTGGTAGAGAGCCAGGGCTGGTCGGGGCCGATCAGCAGCGACAGGTCCTTGGTCATGAAGCCGCTTTCGACGGTCTGGATGCAGACCTTCTCCAGCGTCTCGGCGAAGCGCTTCAGCTCGGCATTGTCGTCGAGCTTGGCGCGGTGGGCGAGGCCGCGCGTCCAGGCGAAGATCGAGGCGATCGAATTGGTCGAGGTTTCCTCGCCCTTCTGATGCTGGCGGTAGTGGCGGGTCACGGTGCCGTGCGCGGCTTCGGCTTCCACCGTCTTGCCATCGGGGGTCATCAGCACCGAGGTCATCAGGCCGAGTGAGCCAAAACCTTGCGCGACGGTGTCGGACTGCACGTCGCCGTCATAGTTCTTGCACGCCCAGACATAGCCGCCGGACCATTTCAGGCTCGAAGCGACCATGTCGTCGATCAGGCGGTGCTCGTACCAGAGTTTCCTTGCCTTGAACTCGGCCTCGAATTCCTTCTCATAGACCTCCTGGAAGATATCCTTGAAGCGGCCGTCATAGGCCTTGAGGATGGTGTTCTTGGTCGACAGGTAGACCGGGAAGTTGCGCAGCAGGCCGTAGTTCAGCGAGGCGCGGGCGAACTCGCGGATCGACTCGTCGAGATTGTACATGGCCATGGCCACGCCGGCGCCCGGCGCGTCATAGACCTCGTGCTCGATCACCTGGCCGTCCTCGCCGACGAACTTGATCGTCAGCTTGCCCTTGCCGGGGAAGCGGAAGTCGGTGGCCCGGTACTGGTCGCCGAAGGCGTGACGGCCGACGACGATCGGCTTGGTCCAGCCCGGCACCAGGCGCGGCACGTTCTTCATGATGATCGGCTCGCGGAAGATGGTGCCGCCGAGGATGTTGCGGATGGTGCCGTTGGGCGACTTCCACATCTTCTTCAGCTTGAATTCCTCGACGCGCGCTTCGTCGGGGGTGATCGTCGCGCATTTCACGCCGACGCCCCATTTCTTGATGGCGTTGGCCGAGTCGATCGTCACCTGATCGTTGGTGGCGTCGCGGTGCTCGATGCCGAGGTCGTAATATTCAAGCTTCAGATCGAGATAGGGGTGGATCAGCTTGTCCTTGATGAACTGCCAGATGATGCGGGTCATCTCGTCGCCGTCGAGCTCGACGACCGGGTTCGCCACCTTGATCTTCGCCATGGAAAGAGTGCCTCGTTGCTGGGGGAACTGGACGGCCTTGCCCGCATGGTTTCGGCCGGGGATGCGGAGCGTATATCAAAGGCTTTTTCAGCGCGCAAACCACGATGCGCGCCGGGATGGACGTGTGCCGCTGTTGTGAAAGCTTCATTTTCCGGACGAGATGTGGCAGGGGACGCCGAAACGCCGCAAACCCCGGTTACCCACAGCCATGCCAGCCACCGAAGATACAGCCAAGACCGCCTCCGCCGGACCGGCGATCATCCTGGTCGAGCCGCAGCTCGGCGAGAACATCGGCATGGTCGCCCGCGCCATGGCGAATTTCGGCTTGTCGGAACTGCGCCTTGTCAACCCGCGCGATGGCTGGCCGAGCGAGAAGGCGCGCGCGGCCGCCAGTCGTGCCGATCATGTCATCGACGCCACCCGGGTCTTCGACGATCTGGCGTCGGCCGTTGCCGACCTGAACTTCGTCTTCGCCACGACGGCGCGCGAGCGCGACGGCTTCAAGCCTGTGCGTGGGCCGGTGGAAGCGGGCAGGGCGCTGAGGGCACGCGTCGAGGCGGGCCAGCGCGCCGGCATTCTGTTCGGGCGCGAGCGCTTCGGCCTCTATAATGACGAGGTCGGGCTTGCCGACGAGATCGTCACTTTTCCGGTCGATCCCGGGTTCTCCTCGCTCAACATCGCGCAAGCGGTGCTTTTGATGTCCTATGAATGGATGAAATCCGGCCTCGCCGACGAGACTGAGACCAATTTCTCCGGGCCGGAGCTGGCGCCGGCGACCAAGGAGCAGCTGCACAGCCTGTTCGTCTATCTGGAGAACGCGCTGGAGGCGCGAGGCTACTTCCGCCCGGAAGAAAAGAAGCCGAAGATGGTCGACAATCTGCGCGCCGTGTTGACGCGCGCGGGCTTTGCCGAGCCGGAGCTGAAGGTTCTGCGCGGCATCATCTCCTCGCTCGACCGGTTCTCGCCGGCCATGCCGCGCGGCGATGGCTCGCCTGGGGATGATCCGAGGCGGCTGCCGGCGGCTGCGCGAAGTCGCGCCAAAGACGAAGAAAGTTAAAATCCGTAAGCTATGAGCATTTGAAGTAACCGATTTTTATTCGGTTATGCCTCATCCTTGCTGCAACAGTGGGGGTGGCACATGTTTACGTCCAATATTGGCCGGCTGCGCTTTTTCCTTTACTCTCTCGGTCTTGCTGTTGCCGAAGCCGTGGTGATCGTTGTCTGCATTGTCGGCACGATCGGTTTCGAAGGACTGATCAATTCGGCACCTGGCCCGGCGCGGCAGGGCATGGCAGGCGCCGTCCTGATCGCCTCGCTCATCTTTGTTGCGCTGCGCGGCAACTTCGCCTCGCGCCGCAGCCGCGACGCGAATGGACGCCGGTGGATCCTGTGGGCCTATATTGCCCTTTCCGCCGTCTATGCCCTTCTGCAGGCGGGCGTACTGCTGGTCGTCAAATTCGGCGATCCCGAGAGCATTCCCGGCGGGCTGAATCTGCTTGGGATTTCGATATTCGGCCTTTGGTGCACAATTCTCTGGGCGAAGCCCGTCGCGGGAAGCAACATCGACGAGCTGACGGATGTTTTCGACTTCGACGATCCGCTGCCGGCACAGGCGCGCACTGCACGCGCCGCTGTGCCGGCCGAAGGGCTGCGGCAAGCGCGGCATATGAGCGAGCCTGCGAGACAGCTGCGCAAAAGCTGCTCGCATTCGCCTCTTCAAGACCAAGATCATTCGCGATAGAAGCGCTTGCGGTCCAATCACGGACCTGCCGCCTCTCTTTGTTTTGACGCAATTCCGGACGGAAAACCGTTTCACACTTTTCCTGGAATTGCTCTATGACCGGATGACAATGAGCGAC
>NZ_RZRX01000287.1:0-7382 GCF_003997405.1 Mesorhizobium sp. M2A.F.Ca.ET.042.01.1.1 | reverse complement strand
CTCTATCTGCTGATCGTTCGCGGCAAGGTGGAGGGCTGCTCACTCAAGCTGTTCGAGCAGACCACGGGGCTGACGCTGACGGACGCCAACGGCATCAGGGACGAGCTGCCGCCGATCACGACGTTCCTCAATCGCCTTTTGGCGCTCACCATCGAGCTGCAAGACATCCTGTTTGCGGCTTTCGAGCAGTTGCTCACGGCGAAGGTCGAAGGTGCCATCGCGGCCGGGGTCTACGACCTTGGGCTTGAAACGCTGCGAGCGGAGAGTTTCGTCGTCACCAGTCGGCCGACGATTTACACCCATCCGGGCACCGGCGCCGAGACCCGGCTCCTCACCATAAATCAGCGCCAGCGCAACCGACCCGTGCCGGTCGAGGAAGCTGTCGCGCACCTCCATGATCCGCGCGCCATCCTTTTGGTCAACGAACGCTCAGGGCGTGCTGCCGTGCAGGTGCCCGCGCCATCGTTTATGCTCGACGATGGCGAGATCGAGCGTCGGGTCAGGCTGATCCGGCCAATGGAACAGCACCATGCCTCGCTACGTATGATGGAAGACAGCCATTGGCATCAGGCTGATCGCGAGACCTTCACCGCCGCCTGGAGGGCCGAGGTCGCCGGCGTCCCGGCATTCTCGGATTCGATCATCCACATTGTCGCGGGACTGCTGCTGCCGATCTGGAAGCGACTCCCAACTGAGTCAAGCCGGGTCTATCGGCTCCAGACCGACCAGGGGGAGCGCATCATTGGCCGCAAGGTTTCGGCCGCATGGGCCGCCGGGGCGCTCGCAAACCGCGTCGGCACGCTTACGGCACAGGATGCCTTCAACGCCCTTGTGGATGGCAGCACCATGCTCGACCTTGCCGAGGGACTTCATCTGCGCCGCGTCCGTGTGATGAGCGCCAACCGCATCGAACTGTCGGGCTTCACCGATACCATGCGCGAGCGGCTAACGGCCTACGGGCTTTTCCACGAGATCATATCCTGGAAGCTGCGCATGTTCGTGCCCGCGGACGCAAGCGGGCCTGCGGTGCTGGCCAAGGTAATCGAGCGGTATCCATTGCAGCGCATCAGCGAGAGGGAGGCCACCTGATGCCGCCTCGCGATATATCCGAACTGGCACACCGCCTCGGCCGTCGGGCCGAGGCGGTGTGCCGCCGCTACCTTTCCAACGGTCGCCGGGTCGGCAATTACTGGCTGGTCGGCGATGCCCGCAATGCGCAGGGGCGCTCTATGTTTGTCCGTCTCAAGGGATCGGAGTCCGGAAAGGGCGCCGCCGGGAAATGGACCGACGCCGCCACCGGTGAGCACGGCGATCTTTTGGATGTCATCCGAGAATCGCTTGGTCTCGCTGACTTCAGAGACGTGTCGAAAGAGGCTCGCAGTTTTCTGTCTATGCCCTACGTGGACTGCGAACGGGGCGAACCTAGGTCGCCAGCCGTTCCCGCCGCCGGCGGCTCCACCGAGGCGGCGAGGCGGTTGGTCTCCATGTCGTGGTCGATACCAGGAACGCTTGTGGAGACCTATCTTCGCGGACGCGGAGTAACGGCCTTGCATGAGACCGGGAGCCTGCGGTTTCATCCGAGCTGCTATTACCGTCCCGACGGCGGCCCGACCGAAACATGGCCGGCAATGATCGCGACGGTCACCGACCTCAAAGGCAAGCTCACCGGCGCTCACCGCACCTGGCTCGACCCGGCCGGATTCAGCGAGGCCCATCTCGGCCGCGCTCCGATCGACACGCCGAGACGAGCAATGGGCGAACTGCTCGGTCACGCCGTCCGCTTCGGCTGCTGTTGCGATGTCATGGCCGCCGGCGAAGGCATCGAGACCATGCTGTCGCAACGCACCGTCCTGCCTGCCATGCCAGCTATGGCAGCGCTGTCGGCGGCGCATCTGTCAGCAATCCTGTTCCCCGGTACCTTGCGGCGGATCTACATCGCCCGCGACAATGATCCTGCCGGCGACGCAGCTGTGGCAACCCTCATTGAACGGACCAACGCGGCCGGCATCGAGGCGATAGTCCTGACGCCGCAGCTCGGCGACTTCAACGAGGATCTGCGCCTGCTTGGTGCCGATGCCCTGAGGGCAATCCTGCGGGTCCAGCTCGCGCCACAGGATGTCGATCGCTTCATGAAGCGGGCGGCCTGACCGGAAGGGAAAGAGAGGGCGGCGTGCCGGCGACGCGTGGCCGCGGTGCGCAGGCGGACCTTAGCTCGGGCGAGGGCCGACCCACGGCCTTCAAGAGGGCGATCGGGCGACGGCCGATCCGGACAGGCAATGGCTGCGCCCGGCTATTTTCCGGCGGCGCCGCCACCCCACGCGGCAGGCCGCGCGAGGCCCCGTCTTCGGGCCTTCCATCGCGAGACAAAATAGCCGGGCTTCGCCATCCTCCACTGCCGTTGCGGCCCTGCGCTGGCGCTTCGGGTGCAAGTCCGGGCCGTCCATCGCCTTTGTCGCCATGAAGGCCGCGATGGGCGCGGCCGGTCCCACGAAGGTAAGTCCCCATGAGCACCGAGCACGATACCGACTTCGAGCCGCAATGCGCATCATCACCCATTGACCACATGCTTCAGGAGCTTCAGCTCTACGGCCGTCGCCCCTTCGACGACGAACCCGATCCGCGGCCGCTTCCCGAGGGCCGCGTCATCGCTGCCAGCATCGCCGACATCTTCGACGCCCTCGTTGTGGCGATGACCGACACACGCTTGGAACCCGATCTCGAGGAACTGCTGTGGGGTACGGTCAATCTGTTCCACCGCGCGACCAAGCGGATCGAACGCGAGCTCGATGCAAATGAACTCGCCCAGCAGCGGCTGCAGCGCGAACAGGACGGATCCGAGGTCAAGTCGGTCGAGCTCGAGCGTCTCATTGCCCAAGGTCAGACACTGCTTGAACGCCGCAGCGCCTTCGAGTTGATGCGCGACCAGGCCATCGAGCATTACGAGCGTCACACCCACTCGGTCTGGCGTCCGCGCTCGGGCTCAGTCGTCAACCATCGCCACCTGACCGCGGCAACGATCGACAGCCGCGATTTCCTGGCCGCGAGGAGGCATGCAGACAGCCAGGTGCTGTTGCCACCTGGACCGAAAGTCGCCTTCACCGGCGGGCTCGATTTCAACGATCATCGGCTGATCTGGGCCAAGCTCGACCAGGTCCATGGCAAGCATCCCGACATGGTCCTGCTGCACGGCGGATCGGCCAAAGGCGCCGAGCTGATCGCGGCCAAATGGGCTCAGTGCCGCAAGGTGCCACAGATTGCCTTCAAGCCGGACTGGACCAGGCATGCCAAGGCCGCGCCGTTCAAGCGCAACGATGCCATGCTCGACACCTTGCCAATTGGCGTGATTCATTTTCCCGGCTCCGGCATTCAAGATAACCTCGCGGACAAGGCCCGGAGGCTCGGCATTCCGGTGATGAAGTTCGGCTCGACCTGACCGGGCCAATGTCCGCCCGGCGCAAGTCGTCCGCTCTGTTTCCGTCGCTCCAGGCGCCTTGACCGGACGACCGCTCCTGCGGATGCAGCGTCGAAAGCGAGGCGGCGGACCACGAGGTTCATCCCGTCTCGTCCTGGAATGGAGAACAGAGAACCAATCCTGCGTTTGTTGGCGCAATTCCTTGATCCGGTCCGAGGCCTGATGCCATCAACCCATGAAGGGTCGGACTACGCATAACGTGCCGCCGTTTCGGCGGTGCCTTCACGGTGATCGCGGCCCTCGGCCGGACAAATCGGGCGCCTGTCACGCGGGGATCGATCCCCGCTTCCAGAACAGGAGCAGGAAAAATGTCCCTCGTAGAAGCCAACGCCTTCGCCTTCAGCCTCGCCGCCAGCCTGATGGTCGGCATCGTCATTTTCCGTGCTGGCGACGGTACGCTCTCGGTCGTGCGGGCAGACGAGTTTGAGGGAGAGGTCTCCCAGATTGTCCGGGAAATCGATCCTCACGAGCAATGATCCGGAGAGCCAGCAGCTGCCTGCTTTGCGCCTCATGTCGGCCGGTAAAGTCAGCTTGTGCAAAGCCCGAAGCGGGCATTCACCACGCGTCCACGATGTCAGGGTTTGAACTTCAGCCACCCCGGTTGCAGTGCGGCAAGGCAATTCGCTGCACTCGATTGAGAGCAGCTACCTGGCTGAACTTTTGTGCTGGAAGAACTGCAGGAACAATTCGCGCTCGGTGGTGATGTCGAGCTTTTCATAGATGCGACGGCGGTGGTTCTTCACAGTGCCGACGGTGATGCCGAGCCGCTCGGCGATGTTGGCGGTCGGATGGCCGGCGAGGATCAGCTCCACCAGCTCGCGCTCGCGCAAGGAAAGCTCGGGCCAGAGGCTTTCCGGAATTCTGGGCTTCTGCTGCGGCGAGGCGCCCGGACCGCTCGGCGCCGAGGTGCGGGAGAAGTCTGAGCCGCGCGCCTTGATGTCCAGCGCATGCAGCGCCTTGAACACCGGCAGCCGCTCGGTCAGCAACGCGATCTCGCTGTCCTTGAACGACACCGTCGAGCGGTCGAGAAAGATGCCGAGGCACCAGTCGCCGCCGTCGGAAAGCATAATGCCGACCTCGTCGCAAATCTCCGACTGCGCCAGGAAGCCTGCTATGTATTGCCCGCGCTTGGCCTCCTCGTCGGCCAGCCCTTTCAGCGGCATGATGCCGAGTCGCCGCTCGCGCCGCCAGGATGCATAGAACGGATCGAAGACATAGTAGTTGTCGAGATAGCGCCGAACCATCTCGTCTGAGAAGCCCCGGTGCTTGACGAATTCCGGGGTCCTGGTTGCCGAATAGCGCGTCACCGTCACCAGATCATGCGCGATGTCGGCGCCGATCAGATCGATCAGGCAGTCGACATGCCGGTCGGTGCCGGTGGCGGCGATCGCCCTGGCCAGCGGCGCCCAGATATTGCCCATGCGCATGCCCTTTTCTCGGCGAAGCCGGCCCAAGCGTCATTGTGTCTTTAGGCATATGGCGCGATCCGGCTTCGGGAATCTAGCCTGCGGTCACTCTCGGCAAGGGAAAGCGACCCGTGGACCAGATCACGACCAATCCAATCGTCATCGGCATCGACGCCGGCGGCACCATGACCGATACGATCCTTGTCGATCAGGACGGCCACTTCAAGATCGGCAAGTCGGCGACGACGCCGAAGAACGAGGCCGAAGGCTTCCTCGCTTCGGCCGAAGACGCGGCCGTTGCCTGGGGCATCTCGCTGCAGGACCTGTTCTCCGGCGTCAATGTGGTGCTCTATTCGGGCACCGGCATGCTCAACACGCTGTTGTCGCGCACCGGCCGCAAGCTCGGGCTGATCACCACCAAGGGCCTCGAGGACATGATCCTGATGGGTCGCGGCCTGCAGGCCTGGGCCGACTACTCCTATGCCGACCGCCTGCATGCGGTCACCCATCATCACCCCGATCCGCTGGTGCCTCGCCGCCGCACCCATGGCGTCACCGAGCGTATCGACCAGTTCGGCGACATCATCCTGCCGCTCTACGAGCACGAGGTGCATGCGGCGGCAAGGAAGCTGATCGCCGACAAGGTCGAGGCGATCTGCATCATGACAGTCTTCGCCCACGTCAATCCGGCGCATGAGAAGCGCATCGCCGAGATCTGCCGCGTGGAGATCGCTGCCTCCGGCACGGACATACTCGTCTACACCAGCCATGAGGTGCGTCCGGTCATCCGCGAGCAGTCGCGGCTGAACTCGGTGCTGATCGAGGCCTACGCCACCTCGCGCGGCCGCAAGCAGCTCAAGGGCATCGAGGACGTCTCGAAGAAATATGGTTTCAAATATGGCGTGCAGACGCTGCTCTCCTTTGGCGGCCTGACCTCCATCAACCATCCGCGCCTCCACGAGACGATGATCTCCGGGCCGATCGGCGGCATCCTGGGCGCGGCCTATGTCGGCAAGCTGATCGGCAACGACTCGCTGATCTGCTCGGATATGGGCGGCACATCATTCGACATGGGCGTCATCACGCGCGGCCAGACGCGGATCGAGAACGAGCCGCTGATGGACCGTTTCAAGCTCAACGTGCCGACGCTCCATCTTGACACGATCGGCGCCGGCGCCGGCATGATCCTGAAGGTCGACCCGCTGACCAGGAAAGTCTCGCTCGGGCCGGAAAGCGCCGGTTCGGACCCCGGCCCGATCTGCTTTGCCAAGGGCGGCACCGAGCCGACCATCGCCGACTGCGACGCCATCCTCGGCCGGCTGAACCCACATTACTTCCTCGGCGGCAAGGTCGTGCTGCAGGTTGAGAAGGCGCGGAAAGCCTTCGAGGAGAAATGCGCCCGCGTGCTCGGCGTCGGCGTCGAAGAGGCGGCCGAAGGCATGATCGAGATGCTGGAGGCCGACGCCAACAACGCGCTGCGCCGCGTCATCTCTGGCCAGGGCATTCACCCATCTGAATTCACGCTCCTATCCTATGGCGGCTCGGGACCGCTGCACCTCGCCGGCTGCTCGCGCGGCATCGGCTTCAAGGACATCATCACCTTTCAGTTCGCTGCAGCCTTTTCGGCCTTCGGCTGCACCACCGCCGATTTCATGCGCCGCCATTCGGTGTCGACGCAGATCGATATCGGCGCGCGCGCAAGCGACGACGAATTGCAGGCGTTTGGCGCGAAGGTCACCACTATCTGGGACGACCTGACCAGGGCCGCGGTCGACGAAATGGTCACCGACGGCCACGCGCTCTCTAAGATCAAAACCGTGCCGTTCCTGATGATGCGCTACACCGGCCAGCTTGAGGACGTCGAGGTGATGGCGCCGCTGCCGGCGGTTCGTTCGGCCGACGACATGCGCAAGCTCATCGCCGAGTTCGAGGCGGTCTATGCCAAGGTCAACCACCGCGTCTCGCGCTATGGCGAGGCCGGCTTCTCGATCACGGAACTCGGGCTGATCGCCACCGCCGACAAGGTCAAGCCGATGCTGGTCAAGCGGCCGCTCGGCAGATCCGATCCAGCCTCGGCCCACAAGGGCGTGCGCGAGGCCTATATCGGCGGTCGCTGGCACAAGGCCAATCTCTACGAGATGGACCTTCTGCAGCCTGGCCATGAGGTCACCGGCCCGGCCATCATCGAACACCCGGCCACGACGCTTGTCGTTCATCCGCAGGACCGCGTCCATGTCGATGAATGGACGCTGCTTCACTACACCCACGCTTGAGAAGGGCGAACGCCATGCTGGATAAACCCGCCTCTGCGCTGCGCATCCGCGAAAGGCTGCTCGAATCCGAAAGGCTGATGGACGAGACCGGCTGCTATGACGGCATCACCGAGCTCCATTTGCGCAACCAGGACCCGCTGAAGTTCGAGACGCTGCACACAAAATTGCGCGCCTATTGCGTGTCGGCGCGCGAGATGGCCCGCCGCATCTCGGCTTCGCCTGGTGTGCGCG
>NZ_RZRX01000286.1:6626-7398 GCF_003997405.1 Mesorhizobium sp. M2A.F.Ca.ET.042.01.1.1 | reverse complement strand
GCGCCTCGGAAGCGCGCCGCCAGCCGGCCTCCAGCGCCGCCATATAGACGAAGGGTTTGAAGGCGGAGCCCGGCTGGCGGCGCTGGAGGCCGGCCGCACGCCGGATAGCATCCGCAACGATGCGCCGATCAAGATCGGCAAATGGACCCCAGACAATTACGGCGGCAAATATTACGGCAAGGTCACGCTGGCGACGGCTCTGGCCAAGTCGCTCAACTCGGTGGCGGCGCAGCTGACCATGGAGGTCGGGCCCGACGCCGTGGTCGAGGCCGCGCATCGCATGGGCATCCAATCCGATCTCCAGGCCAACACCTCGATCGCGCTGGGCACATCGGAAGTGACGCCGCTGGAACTGACCTCGGCCTATGTGCCTTTCGCCAATGGCGGCTACAAGCCGGACATCCACTTCATCCAGCGCATCACCACCGCCAACGGCAAGGTGCTCTACGAGGGCAGCACCGGCAGCGCGCCGCGCGTCATCAAGGCCGATATCGTGGGCATGATGAACTCGATGATGACCGGCACGGTCGAGGTCGGTACCGCCAAGAAGGCGGCGTTCAACTGGCCGTCGGCCGGCAAGACCGGGACCAGCCAGAATTCGCGCGACGCCTGGTTCGTCGGCTACACCGCCAATCTCACCACGGGCGTGTGGTTCGGCAATGACGACGGCAGCCCGATGAAGAAGGTTACCGGCGGCGCGCTCCCGGCGCAGGCCTGGCACGAATTCATGGTGGCCGCGCATGAGGGCGTGCCAGTGCGGCCGCTGCCCGGC
>NZ_RZRX01000286.1:0-6616 GCF_003997405.1 Mesorhizobium sp. M2A.F.Ca.ET.042.01.1.1 | reverse complement strand
AGTCGACGCCGTCCGACACGATCGTGCCGGACGAGATCCCGTCGGCCGATGCCTCGCAGCCGCCGCCCGCGCCGCCCGCGGCCGTGGGCCAGTCGCAGCCCGCCGCCCCATCGCAACCGGTTGCCCAGGCGCCCGCGCGGCAGCAGCGTCCAGCCCAGACGGTCGATGCCGAGGGCTTCGACATGCCCAGCGACAGCGGATCGACCGCCTCGATCAAGCATCCGGTGCCACCCGGCGATGTCGGCGGACCGAAGAAAAGTCGACAGACCTCGATCCTGGACATACTGGGCGGAGGTTGAGGCGCGTTCGCCAGATGGGAACGGCTCCAGCTTTTATCCCGTCGCGATCCGAAAAGCGGAAACCACTTTCCGGGATCATCGCTGTGGCGGCAACTCGCCCTCTCGCAATGGCTGCCGCCTTCGGCTACATGTCCGGCCGGAGACAAAGTTCATGGCCGAAACCGACAGCAGAAAAACCATCGTGCTCACCGGCGCCAGCCGGGGCATCGGCCATGCGACGGTGAAGCGTTTTTCGCGCGAGGGCTGGCGCGTCATCACCTGCTCGCGCCAGGCCTTCGCCGAGGATTGCCCGTGGCCGGCCGGCCCCGAGGATCACATCAAGGTCGATCTCGCCGACCAGGAGGACGTCGGCATCGCCATTTCGGAGATCCGCCACCGGCTGGAGGCGCATGGCGGCCAGCTGCACGCGCTGGTCAACAATGCCGGCATCTCGCCGAAGCTGAAGGACGGCAGCCGGATGAATTCGATCGAGACGCCGATGCATGTCTGGCGCGACGTCTTCCAGGTCAATTTCTTCGCGCCGATCATGCTGGCCAGGGGCCTGTTCAAGGAACTCGCCGCCGCCAAGGGCTCGATCGTCAACGTCACCTCTATTGCCGGTACCCGCGTGCATCCGTTCGCCGGCACAGCCTATGCCACGTCCAAGGCGGCGCTCGGTTCGCTGACGCGCGAGATGGCGCATGACTTCGGCCCGCACGGCATCCGCGTGAACGCGATCGCGCCGGGCGAGATCGACACCGCGATCCTGTCGCCCGGCACCGACAAAATCGTCGAGACGATTCCGCTGAGACGGCTGGGCGCCACCTCGGAAGTGGCCGATATCATCTATTTCCTGTGCTCCGGCCAGTCGTCCTACGTGACCGGCTCGGAGATCCACATCAATGGCGGCCAGCACGTCTGACCTGGCTGATTTCAAGCCACAGTGAGGACGGCCTTGCCGCTGAAGCTGCGCTGTCTGAGCGCATCCAGGGCTTGGCCGATGTCCGTCCACGGCACGGTCATGGCCACGCGGGTTTCCAGCCTGCCGGCCGCGACTAGGTCAAGCAGCCAGGCGATGTCAGTGCCGATGGCCGAACCGGACGTGTAATAGGCGAAGGTCTGCAGCTTGGCGCCCTCGTGGCCAGGAACGAACTGGCGAAACCCTACGGGCGTGAGCTCGCCGCTGCTCGAGCCGAACATGACGATCGTTCCGCCGGGGGCGACGCGCTCTATTGCGGCGGCCAGGCTTTTGCCGCCGACCGACTCGGTGATTAGCGAAAACGGTCCCTCGGCTAGGTCAATCGACTCGACGATCTGCCCGGCGCCCAGATTGCGAAGATCATCGTGATGAGGGGCCGAGGCGATCGCCGTCACCGAAGCGCCTTGCTCGCGGGCGATCTGGATCTGGAAACGGCCGACCGCGCCGCTCGCGCCGGTGATCAGGACCCGCTGACCTGCCAGGTTTCCGCCATGGCGCAAGGTCCTCAGCGCCGTCGTGCCCGCCACCGGCAGCGTGGCGGCGTGGGCGACGCTGACGCCCTCGGGTACGAGGGCAAGGCGGTCGGTCGGAACGGCGACATGTTCGGCCCAGCCGGCCTGGTCGACCAAGGCCGCGACGCGCGTGCCCGCTGCCGGGCCTGAGCCATCGGCCGCCGCGCGTTCTACGATGCCGACGATGTCCTGGCCGGGTATCCAGCCATCAGGGCGGATGGCCAGCAGGCGCAGCTCGCCACGATTCAATGATGTCGAATGAACTGCCACCAATGCTTCATTTGCATTGCAGCTTGGTTCGTCGGCCTCGGTGAGTTTCAGCCGGTTGGGGCTATTAGAAGAAATAGTGAGAGCGAGCATGGCGCACCTTCGAAATTGACGCTTAGGCCGCGATCGACTGCGACGATAACGGCATGAGCCTATCGACTTTCTCGCTTGAAGAATTTAGTGATAAAGCCAAATGATCGCTAAAGTCAGTCAGACATGAGACAGCCGCTACGCTGGCCTTGGCTGGATTTCGACGTCGACGACGTGGCCGCGCCGGCGATCGCCGTCGGCGTCGATGTCACCGAGACGCGGGCCGAGGTGCGCGAGCATTGGCACCGCAAAGGGCAGCTCGTCTTCGCGCTCGGCGGCGCCGTCACCTGCCGGGTTCCGACCGGGCTCTGGATGGTGCCGCCGCATTGCGGCGTGTGGGTGCCGAGCCGCATGGAACACAGCAACATCGCGACGGCGAATGCGCGGATTTTCTTCGTCTATATCGAGCCGGGCGCCGCCGACCTGCCGGATCGGTGCTGCACGCTTTCGATCTCGCCGCTGCTGCGGGAGCTGATCATCGCGCTGTCGGACTGCGCGCCGGACGATCCCCGCTGTAATTTCCTCGGAAACGTCCTGCTCGCCGAATTGCCACTCATGCCGGTGCAGCAATTGCATTTGCCGATCTCGGCCGAGCCGCGGCTGCGCCGGATCGCCGAAGCGTTGGCGGACGATCCCGCCGACCGCAGCACGCTGGCGCAATGGGCCGGCCGCCTGGCGCTCAGCGAAAGCAGCCTGGCGCGCCTCGTCGTCAAGGAGACTGGCCTGAGCTTCGGCCGCTGGCGCCAGCAGCTGCAGCTGATTGTGGCGCTCAGGGAACTGTCATCCGGCGCCAGCGTCCAACAGGTGTCGGGCGATCTCGGCTATGAATCCGTGACCGCCTTCATCACCATGTTCAAGAAGGCGCTGGGCAAGCCGCCGGCGAAATATCTCAGCGATATCGCGCAGAATGGCGGCTCCGCGTTCACAATTTGACGCCCATCAACCGGGTTGCGGATTGATCACCATGGCGGGCTCGACCGAATCCATCGTCTTGCCGGTCACCACCTCGACGATGCCGCGGGCGATCTCGCGCTCGCCCATGATCACGGTGTCGGCGCCGAGGCCTTTCAGATGCTCGACCTCGGCGTCGGAGTGCGCGCGGGCGATGATATTGATCGCAGGATTGGCGGCGCGGGCTCGAAGCACGATCTGGCCGGACTCGAAGGCATTGGGGATGGCGAGGATCAGCCGCTTCGCGCCTTCCGGATTGGCGGCCGCGAAGACATCCGCATTGGCGGCATTGCCGGCCACCGTCTCGATGCCGTCGTCACGCAGCTTGGCCAGCGTCTTGTCGGCATCCTCGATCACCAGGAAGGGCAGGGCGGCTTCCTTCAGCGCTACGCCGACGAGGCTGCCGACGCGGCCGTAACCGATCAGAATGGAATGGCCGGCAAGCGCGGTTTTGGGCGGCGGGCCGTCTTCCTTGCCTGGGGCCGCTGACACCGACGCGACCTGGCCGAGCTCGGTGGCCGGGCCGATCGGCCGTTGCTCTTCGACCGGTGCGGCCTTGCCGGCGCGCTTTTCCAGCCACGGCTTCATCCAGTCGACGACCAGGAACATCAGCGGATTGAGCAGGATCGAGAGGATCGCGCCGGCCAGGATCAGGTCGCGGCCCTGTTCGGGCAGCAGTTTCAGGCCGACGCCGAGCTCGGCCAGGATGAAGGAGAATTCGCCGATCTGGGCAAGGCTCGCCGAAATCATCAGCGCGGTGGCGATCGGATAGCGGAAGGCGATGACGATGACGAAAGCGGCAATCGACTTGCCGACGACGATGATGGCCAAGGTGGCGAGGATCGGCAGGCCGTTGCTGATCAGGCTGAGCGGGTCGAACAGCATGCCGACCGAGACGAAGAACAGCACCGAGAAGGCATCGCGCAGCGGCAATGATTCTTCCGCCGCGCGATGACTGAGCTCGGACTCGCTCATGATCATGCCGGCGAAGAAAGCGCCGAGCGCCAGCGAGACGCCGAACAGCTTCGCCGCACCGAAGGCGACGCCGAGCGCGATAGCCAGCACCGAAAGCCGGAACAATTCGCGCGAGCCAGTGTGGGCGACATAATGCAGGATCCAGGGGATCACCCTGCGGCCGACCACCAGCATGACGACGACGAAGGCGGCGACCTTGGCGAGCGTGATGCCGACAACGCCCCATATGCCGTAGCTGGCGGGCAGCGAGAGCAGGCTCGTATGATCATCGACCTGCGGCTGGCCGCCGAGCACCCCGGCTAGCGCGGGCAACAGCACCAGCGCCAGCACCATGGCGAGATCCTCGACGATCAGCCAGCCGACCGCGATGCGGCCGCGTTCGGTCCCGATCAATCGCCGTTCCTGTAAGGCGCGCAAGAGCACCACAGTCGAGGCGACCGAAAGCGCCAGTCCGAAGACCAGGCCGGCGCCCAGCGGCCAGCCGAGCAACCAGGCAAGCCCGACGCCAAGCAGGGTTGCAAAACCGATCTGCACGATCGCGCCCGGCACGGCGATGGCGCGGACGGACAGAAGGTCCTTCAGCGAAAAATGCAGGCCGACGCCGAACATCAAAAGGATGACGCCGATTTCCGCGAGCTCGTTGGCAAGGCTTGCGTCGGCGACGAAGCCGGGCGTGTTCGGCCCGACAAGGACGCCGGCGACAAGATAACCGACAAGCGGCGGGATGCGGAAACGGTAGGCTAAAGCCCCGAAGACGAATGCCAGCCCCAGACCGGCGACGATGGTGGCGATAAGGGGCGTGTCATGCGGCATTGTCTTTTGCGCGCCTTTCGAAAATTCACGATTTCGGATGGGCGCCCGCCGAGGCCGTCGCCTTCGGCAATATGGTGGACGCAGCGGCGATCATGCAACCGCCGCCGCGCAGAAATCGACGCTGAAGCAGGCGCGGACCGGAAAATCGGCGCCGCGCCGACAAAGAGACGATCGCGGAACGCATTTGGTCCCGAAGCTGCTTTGCTTCGGCCGCTTATGCCGCTTGCAAAAGGGTCTCGATATCGGGAATCGTGTGGTTGGTGAGCGTCTTGGGAATTTCGGCCTGCACCTTCTCGCTCACTTCCTTGTGCAGTTTCTGGCGCATCTCGCCAAGCACCTGCGGCGGCGCGATCAGCACGACCGCGTCGAACGCGCCGCGATGCGCGAGCTTGTAGAGCCGGTCAGCGATCTCGACAGCGAAACGTTCCTTGCCGAGACGGTGCCAATCGGTTTCCTCGACGGCGCTGCGGGGGCCTTCGTTGCTCTGGCGGCCCGGCTTGTCGGTGCCTTGCTCGCGCGTCGCGGGGTTCTCCTGCTCCATCTCCTGCACCACCTCCAGGTTGGGGAACTTGTTGTCGCCCTGGTTGCGCAGGAAAAGCGCCTTTTCGCCATCGGCCACGACGACCCACAATCCGTGCTTCAGCTTGATGTTCATGGTGTTCCTCCTTTGCTTGCGGTTGCCGACCGGTGGAGCCCAGGATCGACAGAACGGATTGCTAGCCAAACGAGCCGCGAAGCCGGATTGTTCCGACCTGCCGGCGGCGCTCTCAACTGCTCCCGCCAGGTGAGGCTGGCCGTCCAGCGACAAGGGTCGGCTTTAATCTACTAAGTTAGTAGAATTTAGAAAAAACTGTTTTGCCGCTTTCCCGAGCCGGTGCTAAAAGTCACGAAAGATCAGCGTGGTTTCTCACGCCGTTCGGGCTCTCTCATTCTCAAAGTAGAATTTTTTTCTCTTGCTCTTCGCGGCTGCGAAAAAGCGATTGCCTGCCGTTCGGCGACGCGCGAGTGATTGCCTTCTGGTTTTTGGCCAGCCCGCGTAAAACTGCCAAACTGTTTCACTATCGCTCGTCGCCATGTCGCCAATCAACGCCAAGCTCAATGCCTTCCCGGTCTTCATGCGGATCGACGGCGAAGCCGTGGCCATCGTCGGCAATCGCGAGGAGGCGCTTGCCAAAGCCCGGCTGCTCGCCCAGTCGAGCGCGGCGCTGCGCATCATTGCCGACGACGCCGATCCCGACCTGCTCGCCTTCATCGCCGTGTCCGGTGCCGTTCACGTCGATGCCGCCTATGAGGTCGCGCATCTCCAGGATGTCGCCCTGGTGTTCGCAGCCAGTGGCGACAAGGCGCTCGACCGCCGGGTCGCCGAGGACGCGCGCCGGTTGGGCATTCCGGTCAATGCGGTAGACCAGCCGGACGTGTGCGATTTCTTCACCCCGGCGCTGGTCAACCGCGCGCCGGTTGCGATCGCCATCGGCACCGAGGGCGCCGGACCGGTTCTGGCGCAGATGCTGCGCGTCCGCATCGACCGCATGCTGTCGCCTTCGCTCGGCCGGCTGGCGGCGCTTGCCGCGTCGTTCCGCGCCGCCGCGGAGAAACTGCCGAAGGGCAACCGCCGTCGCCGCTTCTGGAGCGATTTCTTTGCCGGCGCGCCGGCCAAGGCCATCGAGGCCGGTGACCACGCCCAGGCGCATGGCGCGGCGCTCGAACTCCTGAGCGCGGATGCGCCGGCCCGGGGCCATATCGCGCTGGTC
>NZ_RZRX01000285.1:0-7419 GCF_003997405.1 Mesorhizobium sp. M2A.F.Ca.ET.042.01.1.1 | reverse complement strand
GGCAAAGGCCGAACCTTGGGCGTCGATGGCGAACACGGGCGTCTGGTAAACCCGGCGAACCCGCGCCGATTTGACGGGGCCGCCGCTGGCGCTTCGCCAGCTGCCGCCTATCTACCGGGAATTGGTGCCAGCCTCATCCAGGCTGGCGTTTCTTCATCCGCCAGGAGAATTTCATGCCGACCAGCCGCGCCGATGTCGCCACCGAACATGCCAGCCGCTACCTGCAGCAGCTCTGCAAGCACTGGTCGCACAAATTTCCGGTCGAGTTCGACCCGCGGCACGGCGCCATCCAGCTCTCGATCGGCCGCACCGTCATGGACGCCGACGATCAGGCGCTGCACATCGCTTTGGCCGCCGACGATGAAGCTTCGCTGGACCGGTTGGAGACGGTAGTCGCCGACCACATCAAGCGCTTCGCCTTCCGCGAGGAATTGATTTTCGACTGGCAAAAGGCCGCCTGACAATCGGCGATCAGCCGCAGGCTTTTCCGGCCATCTCGAGCAACGCCAGCACGCTGCGCCAGTTTCGCGCCGTGCCCGGCACCTTCAGCGTGCGCCCGATGAGGTTTGCGAACACCGATTTGCCGAGCCCGTCCGGCGCGTGCAGGAAAAGCACGTCGCCCTTGATCTCGAAGCGCTCGGGGCCGGTGCATTTGTCGGCGAGCCGCTGCGTCTCCTCGGCGGTCGGCTCCCGCTCCAGCGCATAGGCGTGCAGCTTGGTGGGGTCGCCGGCGACCTCGGGATAGGGATTGTCCTTCACCAGCCGCTCGAACCAGCCGGCATCGCGCACCATGATGCGCGAATTGAAACCCCATTTCTTCTCAAAGGCCGCCTCGAGTTGCTTGGTCAGCTCCGCTTCATCCCCCTTCTTCGCCCGGAACACGACGTTGCCGCTCTGCACATAGGTCGCGACATCGGTGAAGCCGAGGCCCTCGAAGAAGGCTTTGAGCTCCGCCATCTTGACGATGCGGTTGCCGCCGACATTGATGCCGGAAAACAACGCGAAGAAGACCGTGCCTCGCTTTGCGCTCATATGATGAAGCCCGCCAGGGTCTCGTTGTCGGTGATGTCCTGATACTGCACGCCCTCGGCGTCGAAATTGGCCTTCAGCAGGTCGAAATTGCGCCGGTCCTTGGTCTCGATGCCAATCAGCACCGAGCCGAAATTGCGCGCCGACTTCTTCAGATATTCGAAGCGGGCGATGTCGTCGTCTGGACCGAGCATTTCGAGGAAATCGCGCAATGCGCCCGGCCGCTGCGGGAAGCGGATGATAAAATACTTCTTCAACCCCTCGAAGCGCAGCGCCCGCTCCTTCACGTCGGGTAGCCGCTCGAAATCGAAATTGCCGCCGGAGACGACCGCGACGATGGTCTTGCCCCTGATCTCCTTGCGCGAAAAATCCTTGAGCGCGTCGATCGCCAGCGCGCCGGCGGGCTCCAGCACCACACCCTCGACATTGAGCATCTCGATCATGGTGGCGCAGAGCCGGTTCTCCGGAACCAGCCGCACGGCATCGGCGCTGAAATCCTTGAGGTGGCGCAGCGGCTCGCGGCCGATCTCGGCCACCGCGGCGCCGTCGACGAAATTATCGACCTTGGCGAGCTTCACCCGCTTGCCGCTGGCCAAGCTCTCACGCAGGCTCGGCGCGCCCGCCGGCTCGCAGAACACGAAGCGCGGATCGCGATGCTGGTCGGCGAAATAGTGGGTCACGCCGGCGGCAAGGCCGCCGCCGCCCACCGGCAGCATGACGATATCGGGCACGCGCCCGCCCGGCATCTGCGCCGCGATCTCGTAGGCGACCGTCGCCTGGCCCTCGATGATGTCCTTATGGTCGAAGGGCGGTACCATATGCGCGCCGGCGCTTTCGGTGAATTCGAAGGCGGCGCGGTAGCAATCGTCGAAGAAGTCGCCGACCAGCCTGATCTCGACGAAATCGCCGCCGAACAGCCGCGTCTTGTCGATCTTCTGCTGCGGCGTCGTCACCGGCATGAACACTACGCCCTTCTTTCCGAAATGGCGGCAGACAAAGGCAAAGCCTTGCGCGTGGTTCCCGGCCGAGGCGCAGACGAACAGCTCGGCATTGTTGCCGGCGGCAAGCGCCTTGCGGAAGAAATTGAAGGCGCCCCTGATCTTGTAGGAACGCACCGGCGTCAGATCCTCGCGCTTCAAAAGCACGCGGGCGCCGGTCTTCTTCGACAGATAGTCGTTCTCCTGGAGCGGCGTTTCCGGAAAGATTTCGCGGATCGCTTCGGCGGCCATAGCGACGGGGGCGGAAAAGCTGTTCACCACAAGTCCCTCATTTTCGATTTCGCCGGCACGCGCCAGCACCCCTGCCTGCCGGTGCCGGCAACCTTCCTGCCGCTCTTTTGGCTTTCGCGCAACACCACCATGGTCCTCGCCCGGCGCTGAGCCAATTTCCGCTGGACACGACTTACTTTAGCCGCACTTCGGCTGTCCGGGAGATTTCCGCGGAGGTGACGGCCAATCGCGGCCAAAGTGGAATTGCAGCGGAAGTGTCGACGTGCGGTTGAAGACGATTTTCATCATTGCCCTTGCACTGCTGACGGCAGGCTGCGCGGGTCCCCAGACGCAGGAAATCCTGGGCAGCGTGGTCGTGCCGACGCAGGCGACCGAGATCGCCGGCAACCATTCGATCTTCATCGCCACCACGCGCAAGCGGTCCGACGATCCGAACAAGGTCTTCGATGGCGAGCGCTCCGCGACGCTCAACTACGCCCGTGTCAACGTCACCGTTCCGCCGATTCACCAGACCGGCCAGATCGAGCGCCGCTCGCGCGGCAAGTCGGACGATCCGACCAAGTATTTCATGGCCTCGGAAGTCGTCGGCTACGATACGCAGCCCAAATTCACCAGCGCCCTCAACGCCGACATCGACGCCCGCGGCGGACGTGTGATGGTCTTTGTCCATGGCTACAACACCGGCTTCGACGACGCCGTCTACAGGCTGACCCAGATCGTCCATGATTCCGGCTATCCGGGCACGCCGGTACTGTTCTCCTGGGCGTCAGGCGCCAAGACCACCGATTATGTCTATGACAAGGAAAGTGCCGCCGCCGCCCGGGACCAGTTGGAAGTGACGCTCAGGATGCTGGCGCAGACCGGCGCCCGGCGCATCGACATCGTCGCCCATTCGATGGGAACCTGGGTGACGATGGAGACACTGCGCCAGCTCGCCATCACCGGCGACCGCGATCTGAGCGGCAAGCTGGGCGACGTGGTGCTCGCCTCGCCCGATATCGATGTCGACGTCTTCAAGAGCCAGATGCGGCGTTACGGCAAGCCGGACAAGCCCTTCATCCTGCTCCTGTCGGACGACGACCGGGCGCTGCGGCTCTCCAGCCTGATTGCCGGCTCGCGGCCGCGCGTCGGTGACTATCGGGACGCCGCCGACCTCGCCTCCTATGGCGTCACGGTGGTCGACCTTTCCAAGATGAAGGGCAGCGACAGTTTCAATCACACCAAATTCGCCGACAATCCGATGATGGTGCAAATGATCGGCCAGCGGCTGCGCGAGGACGACGGCTTTGCCAGCGACCGGGACGTGACGGACCGCATCCGCCAGCTCGCCAGCCAGTAACGCGATTGCGCGGCATCGCCTTGCATTGACTTTAGAACTGGACCCGGCCGGCTTCTGGCTTTATCGGAATAGTCGGAGAGGTTTGCCGCCCTTGGGGGATCCCGGGTGATATTGCGTGTTAGGATCGTGCTTGGCCTTGCGTTCGCGCTCGCCGTCAGCGGCTGCGCCGGCCAGAGCGCGCATGACCTTCTCAACCGCAAGCCCGTCACCGCGCCAGCGTCCGACATTGCCGCCACGCATGAGATCTTCGTCGCCACCACCCGCCAGCAGGCGACCAAGGATCCGCGGCAGGTCTTCGACGGCGACAGGTCGCTGACCACCAGCTACGCCCGTGTCGATGTCACGGTTCCAAGGATCCATGAGGTCGGCGCGATCGAGCGCGCCAAAGGATCGGCCGACAGCAACCCGGCCAAGCAGTTCACCGCCACCGACGTCGTCCACTATGCAGACGCCTCGCAATTCGCCAAGGCGGTCGGCGCCAACATCGCCACAAGTGGCGACCGCGCCCTGGTTTTCGTGCACGGCTTCAACAACGGCTTCGACGACGGTGTCTATCGCCTGACGCAGATCGCGCATGACACGAACTATCCCGGCACACCAGTGCTGTTTTCCTGGGCGTCGAGCGGCAAGACGACCGGCTATATCTATGACAAGGACAGCTCCACCGCCGCGCGCGACGATCTCGAGGCGACGCTGAGGATGCTTGCCAAGACACATGTGAAGAGCATCGACATCATCGCCCATTCGATGGGAACCTGGCTGACGATGGAGGCGCTGCGCCAGCTCGCCATCACCGGAGACCGCGATCTCAACGGCAAGCTCGGCTATGTCGTTCTGGCGTCGCCCGACATCGACGTCGACGTCTTCAAGAAGCAGATGATCCGCTACGGCAAGCCCGACAAGCCCTTCGCCATCCTGCTTTCAGGCGACGACCGAGCGCTAAAGCTGTCGAGCTTCATCTCCGGCGACAAGCCGCGCGTCGGCGACTACGGCAATGCGGCCGATCTCGCGAGTTACGGCGTGGTTGTTGCGGATCTGACCAATACCAAAGGCGGCGACCGTTTGAACCATGCCAAATTCGCCGATAACCCGATCCTGGTGCAATTGCTTGGCGACCGGCTGCGCACGCCGGCGGCCCTGCGCGCGGGCGAACCTCAGGGCGCCGGGTTGGACAATATCGGCCAAGGCCTCGGCAAAGCCGTGGGATCGGTGGCCGAAGTGGTCATAACCACACCATTCAAGGTGCTGACCATCGCCACAGGCGGATGACCTGCTTTAGATAAAAAGATCGACCTTCTGGAAGGTCGTCACGTCGACAAGACCGACATCCGATATCCTGAGCTCCGGGATAACCACCAGCGCCAGCAGCGAGTGCTGCATATAGGCGTTGTTGAGCGAGCAGCCGACCTTGCGCATGGCCTCTGTCAATTGCTCGGCTTTCGCCGCGACGATCTCGGCGCGTTCGTCGGACATCAGGCCGGCGATCGGCATCTCGACCAGCGCCAGTTCCTTGCCCTTGGAATAGAGCACCACGCCTCCCCCAACCTCGCCCAGCCGGTTGACGGCCAAAGCCATGTCTTGCTTGTTGGTGCCGACGACGATGATGTGGTGCGCGTCATGCGCCACGCTCGACGCCATCGCGCAGTCTTCCACATAGCCGAAGCCGAAGACGAAGGCATTGGTGATGCCGCCCGTGCCGCGATGGCGCTCGACGAGGGCGATCTGGCAAATGTCGTTGCGCCGATCCATGGCGACCAACCCGTCCTCGACGGGCAGGTCGGCCTCCAGCGCCCGCGTCGGCGCCTGGTTCTCGATCACGCCGATCACCCGCGCCCGCACCTCGTTGGCGCCCTGCGGCGCAGAAATGTCGAAATCCTTCGCCGCGAGCTTCCTGCCGAGCTTGACCGTGTTCTTCGCCGATTGCGGATAGTCATAGGCGGGGATGTCGATCTCGAGCTTGCCGGCCTTCGCCAGCCTGACGCCGCGGCCATAGACCTCGTCGATGGTCATCCGGGCAAGGTCCGAAACAATCAGAAGATCGGCCAGTCGCCCCGGCGCGATCGAGCCGATCTCGCGCTCCAGCCTGAAATGCTGCGCGGTGTTGAGCGTCGCCATCTGGATCGCCGTCACCGGCTTCAGGCCCTGTTGGATGGCATGCCGTACCACCCGGTCCATATGGCCTTCGTGCACCAGCGTGCCGGAATGGCTGTCATCGGTGCACAAGATGAAGTTGCGCGGGTCGATGCCGCCTTCGGTCACCGCCTTGATCTGCGCCGCGACGTCGTACCAGGCCGACCCCAGCCGCAGCATCGCCTTCATGCCCTGGCGCACGCGCGCGATCGCGTCCTCGGCGCGCGTGCCTTCATGGTCGTCCTCCGCCCCGCCCGCGACATAGCCGTGAAACGGCAGGCCGAGATCGGGCGATGCATAATGGCCGCCGACCGTCTTGCCGGCCTTGACCGTCTCGGCAATCTCGCCCGACATCACCGGATTGTTGGCGGCGACGCCGGGGAAATTCATCACCTCGCCAAGCCCGATGATGTTGTCCCATGTCATGGCCTCGGCCACGTCGGCGACCGTCAATTCGGCGCCGGCATGCTCCAGTCCCGGCGCCGACGGCACGCAGGAGGGCATCTGCACATGCACGTTGATCGGCATCGCCACCGCCTCGTCATGCATCAGCCTGACTCCCGGTAGTCCGAGCACATTGGCGATCTCGTGCGGATCGATGAACATCGAGGTGGTGCCATGCGGGATCACCGCGCGGCAGAACTCCGTCACCGTCACCATGCCGCTTTCGACATGCATGTGCGCATCGCAAAGGCCGGGCACCAGATAGCGCCCGCCGGCATCGACGACCCTGGTAGCCGGCCCGATGGCATGGCCAGCATTCGGCCCGCAATAGGCGAAGCGGCCGGCGGCGATCGCGATATCGGTGCCGGGGATGATCTCGCCCGAATGGACGTTCACCCAGCGCCCGTTGCGGATGACCAGATCCGCGGGCTTTCGGCCCATCGCGACATCGACCAGATGTGTCGCCACTTCGGTCCACGGCTTCGGTTTTACGGCGCTTGTCGGCTTGGCGTTCGTCATTGGCGAGTTCCTCTGCTTGAGGCACTTTGGCAAATGTCGGTGCCTGTAGCCAGAGCATCAGGTCGTAAACCACTGTTGCAGAGATGCAATTCCGTTCAGCGGCGAAAGAGGCTAGTCTTTCCCAAGGAGTCTTTCGGAACCGCCATTTCGGAGTGCTCGATGCGTCGACTGACGCTCGCCAGTGCCGGCTTTCTTGCCCTGCTGTCCGGGTCTGCCTGGGCGGCGGATCTGGGCGCTGATCTGCCGATGACCGCGCCTGGCTTCGACTGGACCGGCTATTACGCCGGCATGCAGGCCGGCTACGGCTGGGGCCGGTCCGACATCACCGTCGACGGCGGTTCGGTCAAGCCCGACATCGACGGCGGTTTCGTCGGCGGCCATGTCGCGGGCCTTTGGCAGTTCGCCCAGGCCGTGATCGGCGCCGAGGCCGACCTCAACTACACCTCGATCGACGGCACCGCCGATGCCGCCCCGGCAAACACCTTCGGCACCGACGTCAAATGGTTCGGATCGGTCGATGCCAAGGCAGGCTACGCCATGGATCGCCTGCTGATCTATGGCATTGGTGGCGTCGCGTTCGCCGGCATCGAAACCTCGCAGACGGCAGGCACAAGCTTTGCCCGGACCCGTACCAGCACCGGCTGGACGCTCGGCGCCGGCATCGACTATGCCTTGACCAACAATGTCGTCGTCGGCGCGCAATACCGCTACTACGATTTCGGCAAGGAG